>JAHWYA010000335.1 GCA_020028115.1 Anaeromyxobacter sp. | reverse complement strand
CGCGGCATCGCGCTCGCCGCCGCGCTCCCGCCCGCACCCCGCGCGCGGGCGGCCCCCTCCGCCACGCTCCTCGGCCGCGGCGTCCACGCCGGCATCGAGTGGGTCTTCCTCCAGCACGAGCGGAACGGCGGGAAGGGCGCCGCCGTCCGGTCGGCGCTCGCCCACGCCGACTGCGAGCTCACCGTCATCCACGACGCGGACCTCGAGTACCACCCGCGCGATCTCGTGCGGATCGTGAAGGTCTTCGTCGAGGACGGCGCCGACGCGGTGTTCGGGTCCCGCTTCGCGGGCGGCGAGGCCCGCCGCGCGCTCCTCTTCCGTCACGAGCTCGGGAACCGGCTCCTCACGTTCCTCACGAACGTCATCACGAACGTGAACCTGACGGACATGGAGACCTGCTACAAGGCCGTCCGCACCTCGCTGCTCAAGTCGATCCCGATCGTCTCGAACGACTTCCGGCTCGAGCCCGAGCTCGCGATCAAGCTCGCGAAGCGCGAGGCCCGGATCTTCGAGGTGCCGATCAGCTACTCCGGCCGGACCTACCAGGAGGGCAAGAAGATCGGCTGGCGCGACGGCCTGCGCGCGCTCGGGGCCATGCTCCGCTTCTGGATCTCCGACGAGGTCTACGTCGCGGACGAGTACGGCTCCCAGATCCTCGGGCGGCTCTCCCGCGCGCCTCGCTTCAACGCCTGGATGGCCGACTTCGTGCGGCCCTTCTGCGGCCGGCGCGTCCTCGAGATCGGGAGCGGCACGGGGAACCTCACCCGGCAGCTCGTCCCGCGGGACGCCTACGTCGCCTCGGACGTGAACCCGCTCTACCTGCAGACGCTGCGGGCGCTCACCGCCGACCGGCCGTACCTCGACGTCACGCTCACGGACGTGACGCGGGGCGAGTCCTTCCCGGCGACGCCGGGCGGGTTCGACACGGTCGTGTGCCTGAACGTGCTCGAGCACGTCCTCGACGACGTCGGCGCGCTCCGGAACCTGCGCTCCGCGCTCGCCCCCGGCGGGCGCGCGGTGGTCCTCGTCCCGCGCGGGCCGGGGCTCTTCGGGACGCTCGACGACGTCCTCGGCCACCGCCGCCGCTACACCGAGGCGTCGCTCCGGCGCGTCGCCCTCGACGCCGGCTTCGAGCCGCGGACGATCCTCCCCTTCAACCGGGTCGGGACGCCGGCGTGGTGGCTGAACGGCAAGCTCCTCCGGCGCCGCAGGTTCGGGCTGCTCCAGATCCTCGCCCTGAACGCCCTCACGCCGCTCTTCCGGCGGGTGGACCGCGCGCTGCCGTTCCCGCCGCTTTCGCTCGTCGCGGTCCTCGAGAACCCCGGGGTGGGCCTCACGACTGGCTCGCCCCCGGCGCAGTCGGCCACGGCGGGCTCGCGCCCCTGAGCCCCGTCGGCGCGCTCTGCCGGAGGAACGCCGCGACGCCGCGGTAGCTGTGGAGCTTGCTCGAGCGGGGGACGACGGCCACCCGCCCACCCGCCGACAGCGTCCGGGCGACGAGCGCCTCGCGGAGGTTCTGCACCGCGCGGAGGTCGCCCGCGCAGAACGGGCAGATCTCGGCCGACTCGACGTTCGAGCCGAGCGTCCCGCAGTTGTCGCACTGGTAGCCGTGCCGCTCGAAGTCCTCCTCGACGACGAGCGCGTACACGCGCCCCTCGTTCACCGCGAGCACGACGTCCTCGGGCCCGACGACGCCGAGCCCGCCGCGCAGCGCCTCGCCGACCACCGCCTCGACGTCCCGCTCTCCGCCGTCGAGCGCCCCGCGGCACACCTCCTGCGCGAGCGCGCGGATCGCGGCGCGGCGGAAGCCGTTCGACGAGCCGAGCTCGGGCGGGCGCGGCACCCGCGCGACGATCGCGGCCTGCACCCGGTCCGGCAGCTCGCGCGCGAACGCGGCGGTCATCTGCGCGGTCCCGACGAGGACGAGCCGCGCGCCCTCGGTGCGATCGAAGAGCGCCGTCACCTCGGCGGCGGCGGCCTGCCGGGCCTTGCGCGACCACGCCTCCTCCCGCCGCTCGTTCTTCGCCTCGCGCTCGTACTCCCGGCGCGGCTGGCCGGCGCCGGCGTTGAGCTTCTCCGCCTCGCTCCGCGGGACCGGCCCGCGCACGCTCGCCTCGGCGTCGACCTCGCCGAGGCGCACCTCGAACAGGTCCGCGCCCTCCAGCGACGGCACGACCACGATCGCCGGCCGCTCCTCGTCGGCGAGCCGCGCGAGCTGCGCGAGGTGGGGGATCCCGTCCGCGCAGAGCTCGTCCACGAACGTCCGCGCGAAGAAGAGCGGCCGCCAGAGCCCGCGCCCCTCGCACGCGAAGAGGGCGAGGCCCGCGCGGTCCGCCTCGAACGTCTGCGCCGTGAGCTGCTCGACGAGCGCCTGGCCGCGCTCGAGCGTCCGGGCGAGCGCCGGCTTTCCGGGGGCGCCCGCGGCATAGTGCCCGAGGATCGACCGGGCCCGCTCGCGGAAGAACCCGCGGGCGCGCTCGCGCTGCTGCTCGTCGTTCCAGCGGATGTCCAGGTACAGGCTGACGATGGGCTCGCTCCCGCTGCGGAGGCGGGCGAGCTCGGCGAGGGTGGCGGCGAGATCGGTCATGGACACGCTCCTGGCCTGGGGGTGGGTACCCTTCGAACCTGCGCACTTGCCGGACCCGTCGCGCCGCGTTAGTGGTCGGCCGTCCGTGCCCCTCCTCGACGCCCTCCGCGCGCTGACCTCGTTCTCGCCCCCCGAGCGGCTCCCCGAGTGCGATCCGGGGCTCCTCGGCGACGTCCTCGAGGCCCACGGCCTCGCGGCGATGGCGTCGTGGCAGCTCGAGCAGCGGCGGCTCGGGGCGCAGGCGCCGGACGCGCTCCGCGAGCGGCTCCTCACGTCGTTCCAGGGCATCGTGAACGACAACCTGCAGAAGCTCCTCACGCTGCGCGCGCTCCTCCGCGACCTGGAGGGGCTCCGGGTCGTCGTCCTCGAGGCGGCCGCGTACGTCGAGTGGCTCTACCCGCACCTCGGCGTGCGGCCGCTCGGAGACGTGCGGCTTGCAGTCCCCACCGCGGAGGGCCAGCGGTTCGTCGACGCGGCCAGGCCGGAGTGGTCGATCGTCCGCACCGAGCACGAGGGGCGGACCGTGGTCTTCACGAACGGGAAGGCGTCCGTCTCGATCCAGGAGGGGCTCTGGCCCTCCGGACCAGAGGACGCCGCGCTCTTCGAGCGCGCGACGCCGTACCGGGTGTTCGGCCCGTCGGCCTGCCGGCCGTCCGCCGAGGACGCCGTGCTCGCGACCGTCGCCGAGCAGGCGCTCCTCGGCCTGCACGCTCCCCTCGTCACGTTCGTCGACCTGCGGGAGCTGCTGAGCCAGCCGCTCGACGCCGACTACGTCCGCGCGCGCGCGGCGGCGCTGCGCCTCGACCGGGCGCTCCACGGCGCGACGCTGCTCGTCGCGCACTTCTTCCCGGACGTGGCGGACGTCGCGGCGGCGCTCCGCCCGGAGCTCGGGTTCGCCGAGCGCGTCGCCGTCGAGCGCGTCGTCGAGGCAGCGAGCGACCCGGCGCGGCTGCGGCCGCTGCGCGGCGCGGACGCGGCGGCGCGGCTCGTCGTCGCGCCGTGAGATTTCCGCGCCCCACGACGGCCAAAGCTTCGTGCGGGCCTGAACCTCGAGCGGACGTCTCTGTGAACGTCAGTACGCTATGAGGTAGTTCATCGCGACGTTGCGCGGACGCGTCTCACTCGCCCTACGCACCGGGTTGCCGTTCGTGTTGTCCGTGATGGGGT
>JAHWYA010000334.1 GCA_020028115.1 Anaeromyxobacter sp. | reverse complement strand
ACGGCGAAGCCCGGATCGCGCAGCGAGCGCAGGGGCTGGTGGGTGTACTTCCTGCGCTGCTGCGACGGCTCGCTCTACGCGGGCGCGACGAACGACCTCGCGCGCCGGATCGAGGCGCACGGCCGGGGCACGGGGGCGCGGTACACGCGCTCCCGGCTCCCGGTCGCGCTCGTCTGGTCGGCGCGCGCCGCGAGCCGGAGCGCCGCGCTCCGCCGCGAGGCTGCGCTGAAGCAGCTCTCGCGGGCGGAGAAGCTCGCGCTGATCCGGCGGGCGGCCCCCCGCCCCTAGCCGATCTTCTGGAACTTCGCGGCGGGCGCGCCGCAGATCGGGCACTTCTCCGGCGGCACCCCGAACTCGACGTCGCCGCAGAACGGACAGAGGTAGACCTCCATCTGCGAGAGGTCCTTGCCCGCCTGGAGCGCCGCGAGCGCCTGCCCGAAGAGGCCGGCGTGCACCTTCTCCGCGCGGTTCGCGAAGTCGAGCAGCTTCTTCGCCTTGTGGCCCTCCGCGGCCGCCTGCTCGACCATCGGCGGATACATCTCGGTGAACTCGTAGGTCTCGCCGGCGACCGCGTGCTTCAGGTTCTCGAGCGTGGTCCCGACGCCGCCCATGTTGGCGAGGTGCCCGAGCGCGTGGATGGTCTCGGCCTCGGCGGCGGCGCGGAAGAGCTTCGCGATCTGGCCGAGCCCCTCCTTCTCGGCCTGCTTCGCGAACGCGAGGTACTTGCGGTTCGCCTGGCTCTCGCCGGCGAAGGCGGTGGCGAGGTTCTCCTGGGTCGTGGGCATGGTCTCTCCTCCGAGAGCGGTGGGGCCGCTCTCGTACCACGGAAGCCGCGCCGCGCCCTACGCCGCCGGCGAGACCCCCGCCGCGGGCGGCGCGTCGCCGTGGGGGTCCGGCGCGTGCGCGCCCGGAGGCGCCTCGATCGGCAGGAGCCGGTCGAACACGTAGAGGATCACGAACGGCAGGACGAACAGGACGATCGCGACGAGGATGCCCTCCCGCTCGAAGAGGTGCGGCTCGTACGCCGAGCGGAGCCCCCGGAACGACTTCGAGAGGAGCTGGCCCCCGATGACGACGTTCCAGCGCATCGAGAAGACCTGGAGGAGGAGCAGCAGCGACGCCATCACGGTGAGCGTGTTCCGCACCTTCTCGTGGAGGTAGCGGTTCATCACCGTCACGATGAACAGGAGGATGAACGGGATGAGGCTCCCGATGATCATCTGCATCGAGATGAACGAGAACTGGAGCCGGGTCGTGAGGAGCGGCGAGATGATGTGCCACTCCTCCGAGTTCTCGTACGCCAGCATGATGATCTCGAGGAGCTCGAGCGTCACCGTGATGATGAGGAAGAACCAGAGCCAGCGGGCCATCGCGGAGACGGTGTCCGCCTGGATGACGCGCCGCCCCAGCTTCGCGGTCACCTGGTAGACGAGGATGAGGAGCGCGATGCCCGACACCGCCGCCGAGCAGAGGAAGATCACCGGCATGAGCGGCGTCGACCACCACGGGTTCGCCTTGATGCCGCCGAAGATGAACCCGACGTAGCCGTGGAGCATGCACGCCGAGGGGAGTCCGATCGCCGACAGCACCTTCACCGCGCGGTGGTCGATCTCGAGGGCCTGCGGAGAGGTGTCGTAGGTGCCGAGGGCGAGCGCCGCGTAGAAGGCGCGCTTGAGGCCGCGGCTCCGGCGGGCGGTCTGGATGATCTCGCCGCGCCAGACGAACCACACCTCCAGCATCACGATCATCAGGTAGAACGAGTAGAGGATCCCGAACCCCGCCATCGCCGAGGTGAAGTTCGGCGTGATCATGACGAAGAGGCCGCGCTCCGGGTGGCCGAGGTGGAGCTGGAGCGGGAGCCCGGCGACGAGCAGGAAGCAGAACGACGCGGCGAGCGAGAGCCGCGCGACGGGCTGGAACTCGTTCTTGCCGAACAGGTGGTAGAGCGCCGTCACGATGAACGAGCCCGCGACGAACCCCGTGATGTACGGGTACATCACGATCATCAGCGACCAGTGGACGTGGATGTCGTTCGGGAACGCGTACCCGGTGATCTCAGGCATTACCGGACCTCCATGTCGATCCCGAGGTAGTAGGCCTGCGGCTCGGTGAGCAGGTTCGCCTGGAGCACGACGACGCGGCCGTGCGCGATGGCGAGCCGGACGGGATCGTCCTCGCGCTTCATGTCGCCGAACTGGCGCGTGGCGGTGGGGCAGACCTCGACGCAGGCCGGCTTCAGGCCCTTCGTGATCCGGTGGTAGCACCAGGTGCACTTCTCGGCGGTGTGCGTCTCCGGCGAGATGAAGCGGCTGCCGTACGGGCACGCCTGCACGCAGTAGCCGCACCCGATGCAGCGCTTCCCGTCCACGAGGACGACGCCGTCCTTCGTCCGGTAGGACGCGCCCACCGGGCAGACCTGGACGCAGGGCGTCTCCTTGCAGTGGTTGCAGAGCTTCGGGACGAAGAACGACTTCGTCGGCTCGAACGCGGTCTGCAGCGGCGGGAAGCCGTCCATCCCGCCGTTCGGCGAGTCGACGTGCGACGCCTCCGGCGAGATCAGGTACCGCTCGACCCAGGTGCGGAAGTAGCCGTCGGGGACGCCGTTCTCCGCCTTGCACGCGCGGACGCAGGAGCCGCAGCCGATGCACTTCTCGGTGTCGATGAGGTACGCCCAGCGGTGCGCCTCCCAGTCGTACCGCTCGCCGTCGCTGGCGATCGCGCCGCCGCCGGCGAGGAGCGCGAACGCGCCGCCGCTCGCGCGGAGCGCGCGCGCGAGGAAGTCGCGGCGGCTCACCTCCGCCTGCGCGGGCTGCGCGGCGGGCTCGGGCGGCGGATTGCCCTTCGGCATCTCGTCCATGGTGCCTCCGGCTAGAGCTTGGGGGAGTGGGCGTCGTGGCAGTCGAGGCAGCCCTTGGGGCCGAGGCCGCCCTCGACGTGCTTCTCGAACACGACCTGCGGGAACTTCGGCGGGCGCCCGTCGATCTTGCGGTGGCAGTTGCCGCACAGCCTCGGCGAGCGGTCGATCGCCATCTTCGCGACGACGTCGCCGTCCTTCACGTGGCGGCCGAGCGGGCCGTGGCAGACCTCGCAGCTCACCCGGGCGTGGCTGCCCTTCGCGAGCACCGCCGAGCGCTCGTCGTGGCAGTCGGCGCAGGACCGCGCGCCGCCGTGCAGCGGGGGCCGCGCCGCCATCTGCTCCGGGACGTTGTCGTACCGGTAGTTGCCGTACATCCCGAACGACTTCGGGACGAGGAAGGACCGCCCGACGATCACCACCACGATCACGAGGAGCAGGACGAGCAGGACGCGGAAGACGTGGCGGGCATGCTCCATCGAAACCTCCTAGGGCGAGTCGTCGTCGAGCTTCTCGGGAGCGAAGAGCGCGGCGACCCGGCCCCGACGCCGCGGCGGCTCGGGGGGAACGGGATCGAACGGGAGCTCGTCGGGCGCGAACAGCCAGCGGAGCAGCGGGCGTCGCGGACGGCCCGCCGCGGGCGGCTCTTCCCCGAGCGGCTCGCGCGAGACGAACAGGACGTGCAGGATGCCCGCTCCCGGCGGCTTCGCCGAGCCGCGCTCCGCGGGCGGCGCCTCGCCGAGCGAGTCGCGCGCGAAGGCGAGCCGGACGACCTCGAGCGCGGCGCGCGCAATCCCCTTCACGCAAAACAGGCAATCACACCAAGATGCGGCGATCAACCGCACCGCGCTGGGCGGCGGGCGAGCGGACGGGCCTCTCGGCGCGCTTTACCTCGCTAATACGGGGT
>JAHWYA010000333.1 GCA_020028115.1 Anaeromyxobacter sp. | reverse complement strand
CTCCGCGCTCGCGACCTGCCCGCCGCCGAGCGGCTTCGGGATGATGAGCTCCAGTCCGACCTTTAGCTTCTTCGCGTTGCGGAGCCCGTTCATCTCGAGGATCCCCTGGGCGGGGACGCCGTACTGGTGCGCGATCGAGGAGACGGTGTCGCCGCGCCGGACCACGTGCCCGGCGAAGGTCATCCGGACCTTCCCCTGGATCGACGGCCACGCCTGCGCGAACGCCTCCGACCGCTCCTTCGGGATCTTGAGCTGGTACGGCCGCGGCGGCGTGCAGGCGCGGCGGAGCTCGGGGTTGAGATCCATGAGCTGCCGCTCGGGGACGCCGGCGGCGCGCGCGGACGTAGCCCTTCGTCTCCGCGCGCAGCACCTTGCGCCCGGGGACGGCGGCCATCGACCAGAAGTCCGTGTACCCCTTCGCGCGCGCCTTGAAGATCCGGCCGACGCCGGCGTTGTAGCCCGCCCACGCGAGCCGCCAGTCGCCGGTCTGCTTGTGGAGCTGCTTCAGGTACCGCGCCGCGGCGCGGGCCGACTTCTCCGGATCGCGCCGCTCGTCCACCCAGAAGTCCTGCTTCAGCCCGAAGGACTTGCCGGTCGGCCCGATGAACTGCCACGGGCCGGAGGCGCGCGCGCGGCACGAAGTGGGGCCGGACCAGCCGCGACTGGAAGAAGCGGACGTAGTTGACCACCGCCTCGTTCACCTCGATCGGGATGTCGTACTCGGCCTGGAGCTGCGCGAGGTCGTGGTCGAGCTCGGGCAGGAGCGCGATGCGGCCCTCGCCGGACTGGTGCGGCGCGCCCGGCCCGTGGTCCTGGACGTGCGACTCCTCCTCGGCGCGGCGCAGGTCCTCGAGATCGGCCGACTCGCTGTCGATCTCGTCGGCGACGGCCGGATCGTCCGGCACGTCCGCGGGCGCGGCGGCGAGGTCCTCCTCGCCGAGCACCCGCTCCAGGGTGGGGACGGGCTCGTCCTTCGCGGGCGCTGCGGGGACGAGCGTCGCGGCCGGCAGCTCGGCGGGCGGGAGCGCGTGCGTCGTCGCGGAGGCGGCGGCCGCGGCGGTCGCGGGCGCCTGCGCGGCGGCTGGCGCGGCGAGCGCCACTGCGGTGATCAGGATGGCGGCAGTGCGGATCGGCCTCATCGCTCCTCGATTGGCGGGGGGCGGCCTTGGGGCCGACGCCGTTTCGCAGACCATGGTAGACGGGCGGCGTGCAGGATCAAAATCGGTCGCCCACCCGCCCGGCTGCTCGCCTGACGCCGCCAGAGTACGCATCCCGGTGCCGCCGGTCGATCCCCCGGTTGCGCGCCCGGGGCTAGGGCCTTAGCAGGAGGGACCGGATTTGCTAGACCCGTCGCGCGCCCCGGCGCCTCCATCCATGCGCATCGGTCCCCACACCTTTCCGGGTCGGTTCTTCCTCGCCCCGCTCGCGGGGGTCTCGGACCGTCCCTTCCGCGCCATCTGCCGGGGGATGGGGGCGAGCTTCACCTACACCGAGATGGTCTCGGCGCACGGGCTCGTGCACGGGACCCTCCAGACGGAGAGCTACCTCGACCGGGACCCGGAGGAGGAGCCCTTCGCGGTCCAGGTGTTCGCCGCGGAGCCCGACGTGCTCGCGCGCGGCGCCGAGGCCGCGGTCCGGGCCGGCGCGGGGATCATCGACGTCAACATGGCCTGCCCGGTGAAGAAGGTCTGCGGCACGGGCGCGGGCGCGGCGCTCGGGCGCGACCCGGCCCGCGTCGAGGCGGCGGTCCGCGCGATCCGCGCGGCCGTCCCGGTGCCGGTCACGGTGAAGATCCGCGCGGGCTGGGACGAGGGCGAGGTGAACTGCGTCGACGTCGCCCGCGCCGCGGAGGCGGGCGGCGCGGCGGCGGTCGCCCTCCACGGCCGCACGCGGGCGCAGATGTACTCGGGCAAGGCGCGCTGGGAGCTCATCGCCGCGGTGAAGCGCGCCGTCGGGATCCCGGTCCTCGGCTCGGGGGACGTCTGGACCGCGGACGACGCCCTGCGCATGCGAGCCGAGACCGGCTGCGACGCGGTGCTCGTGGCGCGCGGCGCCTGCGGGAACCCGTGGATCTTCCGCGCGCTGCGCGCCGCGGAGCTCGGCGACCCGTCCCCGCCTCCGACCTCGCGCGACGAGTGGATCTCGGTCATGCTGCGCCACGTGACGCTCCAGATCGAGCACCGGCGCCGGCAGCGCCCGGACGAGCCGGCGGACGAGGCCGAGCGCGCGGCCGTCCGCGAGCTGCGCAAGCACCTGCTCTGGTACACGCGCGGCCGGCGCGGCGGCGCGCTCTTCCGCCGCGAGGCCGACCGGCTCGTGACCGCCGCCGACGTCGAGCGGGTCCTCCTCGAGCACTTCCCGCCGGGCTCCCCGGCGTTCGAAGAGGATCCCGCCGCGCAGCGCGCGGAGGGCGGCGAGTGAGCAACGTCGCCGCGCTGTCCCTCTACACCGGGGCCATCCTCCTCGGCGCCCTCGCGGGCGGCGCCCTCCCGCTCTTCGCGAGCGTCCGCCGCTCGGACCTCCTCCTCTCCTTCTCCGCGGGCGTCATGCTCGGGGCGGCCTTCTTCCACATGCTGCCCGAGGCGGTGGAGCAGGGCGGCGCGCCCGTCGTGCCGTTCGTCGTGCTCGGCTTCCTCGTCCTCTACCTCGCCGAGCGGTTCGTCCTCGTCCACGTCTGCGCCGAGCCCGGGCCGAACCGGCGGCTCTCGACGGCGGGCGCGCCGCTGCCGCACCACGAGGGCGAGCACGACCACGACCACGGCGGCCACGAGCACGCGGACGGCACCGGGTGCGACGTCCACACCCTCGGCCTCGCGGCGTGGCTCGGGATGAGCGCGCACACGCTCGTCGACGGGTTCGCCCTCGGCGCGGCGTCGGTCACCCCCGAGCTCGGCCTCCTCGTGTTCCTCGCGATCCTCGCGCACAAGGTGCCGAACGCGTTCTCGCTCTCGGCGATCCTCCTCTCGGAGGGGTACTCGCGCGGGCGCGCGGTCGCGATGAACGCCGCGTTCGCGCTCATGGTGCCGGTCGGCGCCGGGCTGTACGTGCTCCTGCGCGAGGCGGCGCACGTCGATCGGTTCACGGCGATCGCCCTCGCCGCGAGCGCGGGCACGTTCCTCCACCTCGCGCTCTCGGACATCCTCCCGGACCTGCACCGGCGCGGCGAGTCCCGCTGGCGGCTCTCCGCCGCGCTCGTCGCGGGCGTGGCGCTGATGGCGGTGCTGACGCTGCTCCGCCACGACCACTGAGGGTCGCTCGGCGACGAGGCTCACCCGTCGAGGAGGAGCCGCTTCGGCACGCGGAGCGTGAAGGTCGCTCCCTCGCCGTCCGCGCCGGCGGCGGTGACGGTGCCGCCGTGCGCCTCGGCGATCGCGCGGGCCATCCAGAGGCCGAGCCCGAGGCCGCCGACGTGCCGGGCCGAGACCGCCCGCTCGAACTTGCCGAAGATCCGCTCGCGGGCGTCGTCCGGGACGCCCGGCCCGCGGTCGCGCACGAAGACCTGGCCATCGCCCGCGTCGTCGGTCACCACGACGTCCACCGGCAAGCCGCGGCCGAACTTCACGGCGTTGTCGAGCAGGTGGCCGATGGCGCGCGCGAGCTTCTCGCCGTCCCAGGTCCCGACGACGGGGGCCGGCGCGTCGACGCGGAGCGCAGTCCCGGTCGCCTCGGCCCGCGCCCGGAGCGCGCCGGCGGCGGAGCGGACGACCTCGCCGAGGTCGACGGGCGCGCGATCGAGCGAGATCCCCTGGCCGCTCGCGCTCTGGAACTCGAGGAGCCCCGCGACGGTCTCGCCGAGCCGCCCGATCGCCGCGTGCAGCGGCGCGAGGTCCGGCGCGCCGGGGACCTCGCGCGCGGCGCGAGAGAGCGCCTCCGCGCGCAGGCGCACCGCCGTGAGCGGCGTGTTCAGCTCGTGCGCGGCGAGGGAGAGGAACTCGTCCCGGAGCGCGACGGCGCGCTCGAGCCGCGCGAGCAGATCGGCGTTCGCGACCGCCGCCGCCGTCGCGTCCGCGAGCGCCTCGAGCGCGGCGACCTCGTCCGGGGTGGCCCGGCGCTGGACCGCCCAGTACGCGCCGATGGCGCCCAGCGGCGCGTCGCGCCCGATCGGGACCATCGCGAGGCTCCGCACGAACGTCTCGCGGTACGCCTCCTGAGGGATCCGGGGATCGACGCGGATGTCCTCGACGACGACGCTCTCGCGCGCCAGGATCGCGGCGCCCGAGATGCACGCCTGCGCCGGGAACCGCCGGCCCTTCCACAGCGGCCCGATGGCGTCCTCGTCGGCGTAGTGCACCATCGTCCCCTCGCGCAGGACGAAGGTCGCGCCGTCCGCGGAGACGATCCGCCGCGCGTGCCGCCGCACCGCGGCCATGATCGCCGGCAGCCCGCGCGCCGCGGCGACGGCGCGCAGCGCCTGC
>JAHWYA010000332.1 GCA_020028115.1 Anaeromyxobacter sp. | reverse complement strand
TCGGGGTCGGGGTCGGGGTCGGGGTCGGGGTCGCGGTCGGGGTCGGGGTCGGGGTCGCGATCGGGGTCGGGGTCGCGATCGGGGTGCCCTTCGGTGTCGCGCCCATCGCGGCGTCCTTCGACTTCGCGTCGCCTGCGGCGACCCTACGCTCAGGACGAACGGGCTTGGACGCGAGCGGAAGCGACCTGCGCTCAGCGGTCACGGTCGCGGTCGGGCTCGCGTATTCGGCTGCGGCTGCGGCTGCGGCTGCGGTTGCGGCTGCGGTTGCGGTTGCGGCTGCGGCTGCGGTTGCGGTTGCGGATGCGGCTGCGGTTGCCCGCACCGGTACGATGCCGAGCGCCCTCGGCCGGGCCGCGGGCTCGAGGAGCCGATCGATCTCGATGACCGGAACGAGCACCCCTTCCACCTCGATGAACCCGGTGCAGGGCGTGCCGTCCTCGCCGTCGAGCGCCGCCGGGCTCGGGAGGAGCGCTCCGGACGCGACGAGCCGCCCCGAGTCCTCGACGAGGAGCGCCGCCTCGATGCGCTCTCCCCCCGTCCGACCCTCCACGACGACGATCGCCGTCCGCGGTCCGCGCACGAGCGGCGGCCCTCCGAGCCGCTCGGCGAGGTCGATCACCGGGACGACCCGCCCGTGGACCGCGGCCGCGCCGCGGAGCCCGAACATCGCACCGGGGACGCGGGTGATCCACGGCGCGTTCGAGATCTCGCGCACTCGCCCCGCATCGATCGCGAGGTCGAGCCCCGCGACGTGGACGACGAGCCAGCTGGTCAGGTCACCCTCCGCGTGAAACCGTACCCGCGCGCGCGGTGCTCGACAAGACGCGAGTTCTCCGCAGGAGGTAGGATACGACGAGGGGGGCTGACATGGACCTCGCGAAGGCGCGGAGCCACTACACCGGGGCGATGCGACGAGTCACCGTGCTGCTGCTGGTGGCAGGGTGCGCCACGCCGCACCGGACCCGCGATCCCTACGCCCGCGCGTTCGAGGCATGCTACGACGCCGTTCGCGCGCACAGTTGCACCGCCGCCACCGCGCCCGAGCGCGACGCGTGCATGGAGCAGCTCGGGCTCCGGTACGACGGCGCCGGCTCTCGCGGGAAGCGCCGCGCGCTCCTGCTCGACGGCGGGTGCCCGGCCGCGGTGGTCGGCGCCGAGCTGGACCGGTAGCGCGCCGCTCACCGGCCCACGCGGAACGGGCCGCCGCCGATCGCCCGTGCGTCCGCCGGACGTGCCGTGCGCGCGAGGCCCGCGACGAGCACGGCCAGGATCGTGAAGTGGTACACGACGTCCGGCACCGTCCTCGGGGCGACGCCGATCGCGACCATGACCAGGCCGACGAGCGTGCCGAGCACGGCGAACGCCTGCGCCGCGACGCCGACGCTGCGGGCGCGCGCCGGCACCAGCCGCACGAGGACGGCGCCCGCGAGGAGCACCACGCCGATCACGGTCTCGGCGATGGCCGCGCGGCCGTGCTCGTAGCCCGTCACGAGGGCTCCGCGGTGGACGAGCGAGGCCGCGATGAAGGTCGCGCCCTCGAACAGCAGGAGGAGCATGAGTGACGTCATCGAGGCCTCCCCGCGCCGCCCGGTATGGATCGTGCGGGCGGCGTCCGCGACGCTTCGGCGGAAGCGTGCGAGGGGACTCTATCGACGCCGCGCGGCCGTGCACGGCGGAGCACCACCGAGCGGGCCGGCGGCCGGGCGCCGGGCGGCTGCACGGCCGCACCACTCCGGACGCGTTCACCCGGGGTGGGTTCACGCGGCCCGAAGCAGGCACCACGCTTTCACGGTGAAGGAGCGGGCACGACTCGCGGCGGTGTTCCTGACGCTCTGCGCCGCATGCGTCGAGTTCAGCCCGCACGCGGTCGATCTCGACCATGGCGAGCGCGACCTCCACCGGAAGGCGCGCGAACGCGTGGAGGCGGGTCGCAGCCGGGAGGTGCTCCGGTTCGCGCTCGTCGGCGACACGCAGCTGGCGTTCGACCAGGCGCAGGACGCGGTCGCGTCGCTCAACGGCCGGCAGGACCTCGAGTTCGTGATCCAGCTCGGCGACTTCACGCACTTCGGGGTGCTCTCCGAGTTCCGGAACATGAACGAGATCTTCGCGAGCCTGCACGTCCCGTACTTCGTCGTGGTCGGGATCCACGAGCTGCTGGGCAACGGCGGGTCGATCTACCGCCGGATGTTCGGACCGCTGAACGACCGCTTCACGGTCGCGAGGACCCGGTTCGTCATGTTCGACAGCAACTCGCGGGCGACCGGGTTCGACGGGACGGTCCCGGACCTCGCCTGGCTCGCCGCGCAGCTCGCGCCCGACGGCAACTTCGATCGCGTCGTCCTCCTGTCGCACGTCGCGCCCGAGACGAGCGACTTCGACCGCGGCCTCGAGGCGGACTATGCCGCGCTGCTGCGCGCGCAGCGTTCCGTCGTGTCGTTCCACGGGCACGAGCACGCGTACCGGCAAGGCGAGCACGCTGGGACCCCGCTCTACGTCGCGGACAGCGTCGACCACCGCAGCTACCTCGTCGCGACGATCCGCCCGTCCGGCGAGCTCGAGGTGGAGAGGGTCTCGTTCTGATCCGGACGCTCGCCCGCGCGTCGCTCCTCGTGGTCGCGCTCGCGACGGGCGCCGCGGTCGCGGACGGGCGGCCGTGGTACCTGCCGGACCACGCGAAGCTCCAGTTCGCCGGATCCATCGGCTTCATCTCGCCCGGGGTGGGCTGGGCGTGGGGGGGCCGCAAGGTCGAGGCGGACGTGTTCCTGGGGTGGGTCCCCGAGGTGGTCGGCGGCGAGGACATCTACTCGGCGACCGGGAAGCTGGCGTGGCAGCCCCTGAGCTTCGGCGGCGCTCGCGGCTGGCTCGTCCGCCCGGTCTCGGCTGGACTCCAGGTCACGTACACCTTCGGGAGCCGGTACTTCGTGCGGCAGCCCTCCCGCTTCGGCCCCGACTACTACGACTTCCCGACCGCGCTCCGGACCGGGGTCGCCCTCGGAGGAAACGCCGCGATCCGGACGCGCGGTGCCGTGCGGGAGATCGGCGTGTACTGGGAGGTCGTGGCGCTCGACGTGATGCTCTTCCTCTGGGCCCGGAACCCGCGGGCGCTCGGCCCGGAGGACGCGTTCACCGTCGCGCTCGGAGTGCGCGCGGGGTTCTGATCTTAAGCGGGCGCTGCGCCGCTCGTCTGCCGCGCGTACCCTCGGCCGCTCGACAGCACCCCGAGGGCTCACCTACGCTCGAATGAGTGGGGACGCTCCACGCGCGGCTGCTGCTGGTGGTCGCGGCGCTCTCGACGGGGAGCGCCCGGGCCGAGCCGCGCGAGCTGCGGGTGGACTTGCGCCGCGACCTCGCGCTGACCGCCGGGCTCGCGGCCGCGGCCCTGGGGCTCGACTCGATCGCGGCTCCGTCCGGCTGCGTGATCTGCGGCCCGAACGCGGTGGACGAGGGCGCGCGCGACGCGGTCCGGCTCGAGAGCCCCGCCGCGATCCGGAACGCGCGGCTCGCGTCCGACGGGCTCGTGTCGCTCGTGATCCCCGCGGGAGCGCTCGCCGCGTCCGCGATCCCGGCGTTCCAGGACGGGTCGCCGAGGGAGCTCCTCGAGGACGCGATCGTGGTCGCCCAGGCCGCGCTGATCGCCGCGGACGTGAACGCGATCGCGAAGCACACCCTGGGCCGCGCCCGCCCGTCCGCCGCCGCGGGCGAGCGCACCGGCCGGAGCTTCTACTCGTCGCACACCGCGCGGGCGTTCGCGCTCGCGGTCGCCGGCGCGACCGTGGCGAC
>JAHWYA010000331.1 GCA_020028115.1 Anaeromyxobacter sp. | reverse complement strand
ACACGCGGCTCTCCGGCGTCGCGGACCACCTCGCCGAGAACGACGCGCACGCCCTCGCCATCGCGCGCCGGATCGTCTCGCACCTGAACCGCGCGCGCCCGACCCGGCCGCCGGTGGCCGAGACCGAGGAGCCGCGCTACGATCCCGAGGAGCTGTACGGCCTCCTCCCGACCGACACGCGCAAGCCCTACGACGTCCACGAGATCGTCGCGCGGATCGTGGACGGCTCCCGCTTCGACGAGTTCAAGCCGCGCTACGGCGCGACGCTCGTGACCGGGTTCGCCCGGCTCTACGGGACGACGATCGGCATCATCGCGAACAACGGGATCCTCTTCTCCGAGTCGGCGCAGAAGGGCGCGCACTTCATCGAGCTGTGCGCCCAGCGCGGCATCCCGCTCGTGTTCCTCCAGAACATCACCGGGTTCATGGTGGGCCGGAAGTACGAGAACGCCGGGATCGCGAAGGACGGCGCGAAGATGGTGACCGCCGTCGCGACCGCCGCGGTGCCGAAGATCACCGTGCTCATCGGCGGCTCGTTCGGCGCCGGCAACTACGCGATGTGCGGCCGCGCCTACTCGCCGCGCTTCCTCTGGACCTGGCCGAACAGCCGCATCTCGGTGATGGGCGGCGAGCAGGCCGCGAGCGTCCTCGCCACGGTCCGGCGCGACGGCATCGAGGAGAAGGGCGGCGCGTGGAGCCGCGAGGACGAGGAGGCCTTCAAGGCGCCGATCCGCGCGCAGTACGAGACACAGGGCCACCCGTACTACGCCACCGCCCGCCTGTGGGACGACGGGATCGTCGATCCCGCGCAGACGCGGCGGGTCCTCGGGCTCTCCCTCTCCGCCGCCCTGAACGCCCCGATCGCCGAGACGCGCTTCGGCGTCTTCCGGATGTGAGCGCCCCCGCCATGTTCAAGAAGATCCTGATCGCGAACCGGGGCGAGATCGCCTGCCGCGTCATCCGCACCGCCCGCCGCCTCGGCGTCCGCACCGTGGCCGTCCACTCCGACGCCGACGCGAACGCGCGCCACGTGCGGCTCGCCGACGAGGCGGTCGCCATCGGGCCGGCGGCGGCGCGCGAGAGCTACCTCGTGGGCGCGCGGATCCTCGAGGCGGCGCGCGCGACCGGCGCCGAGGCGATCCACCCGGGCTACGGCTTCCTGTCCGAGAACGCGGACTTCGCCGAGGCCTGCGAGAAGGCCGGGCTCGCCTTCATCGGCCCGCCCGCGTCCGCGATCCGCGCGATGGGCTCGAAGTCGGCGGCGAAGGCGCTCATGCAGAAGGCGGGCGTCCCCCTCACCCCCGGCTACCACGGCGAGAACCAGGATCCCGCCTTCCTCGCGAAGGAGGCGCGGAAGATCGGCTACCCGGTGCTCATCAAGGCGAGCGCCGGCGGCGGCGGAAAGGGCATGCGCCGGGTGGACGCGCCGGAGGAGTTCGAGGCGGCCCTCGCCTCGTGCCGCCGCGAGGCGGCCCAGGCGTTCGGGGACGACCGCGTGCTCGTGGAGCGGTACGTCCTCCGCCCGCGCCACGTCGAGCTCCAGGTGTTCGGCGACCGCCACGGCGGCTGCGTCCACCTGTTCGAGCGCGACTGCTCGGTGCAGCGGCGCCACCAGAAGGTGCTCGAGGAGGCGCCCGCGCCCGGCATGACGCCGGAGCGGCGGGCCGCGATGGGCGCCGCCGCGGTCGAGGCGGCGAAGGCGGTCGGCTACGCCGGCGCGGGCACGGTCGAGTTCATCGTCGACCCGTCGGGCGCCTTCTACTTCATGGAGATGAACACCCGCCTGCAGGTCGAGCACCCGGTCACCGAGATGATCACCGGGCTCGACCTCGTGGAGTGGCAGCTCCGCGTCGCGGCCGGGGAGCCGCTGCCGCTCCGGCAGGAGCAGCTCCAGATCGACGGCCACGCGCTCGAGGCCCGGATCTACGCGGAGGACCCGGAGAAGGGGTTCCTCCCGTCGACCGGCCGGCTGCTCCACCTGGCCCAGCCGGAGACCTCCTACCACGTGCGGATCGACGCGGGCGTCGAGGAGGGCGACGAGATCACCCCCTGGTACGACCCGATGATCGCGAAGCTGATCGTGTGGGACGGCACGCGCGAGCGCGCGCTCGCGCGGATGCAGAGCGCGCTCGCGCAGCTCCGGATCGTCGGCGTCGCCAACAACGTCGAGTTCCTCTCGCGGCTCGTGGCGTCGCCCGCCTTCGCCGGCGCCGACCTCGACACCGCGCTCATCGAGCGCGAGTCCGAGTTCCTCTTCCCGGCGCGGCGCGAGACGCCGGAGGAGGCCTGGCTCCTCGCCGCCGTGGCCGAGCTCGAGCGGGAGCGCGCGGAGGCCTCGCCCGGCGGGCGGGTCGCCGCGTCGCCGTGGGACGCGCGCGACGGCTGGCGGCTCAACTCGCGCGCGATGAGGACCCTCACCCTCCGGCTCGGCGAGGTGCAGGAGGACGTGACGGTCGAGTACGCGGCGGGCGGCTACGCGCTCGGGGTCGGGGCGCGCCCCCGCGTGCTCGCGAGCGGCGAGTGGGAGGCGCACGGCGCGCTCCGCGCCCGCATCGGCGAGCGGCGGGTGCACGCCGCGGTGATCGTCGCCGGCGAGAAGCGCCACGTGTTCTTCGAGGGGCGCGCCTACCCGTTCGCGCGCGTCGATCCCTCGCAGGGCGCCGGGCGGGGAGACGAGGCGGGTGGCCGCCTCACCGCGCCGATGCCCGGCAAGGTCATCGCGCTCCTCGCCGAGCCGGGGAAGCGGATCGAGAAGGGCGCGCCGCTGCTCGTGCTCGAGGCGATGAAGATGGAGCACACCATCAAGGCGCCGCGCGCCGGCGTCGTGAAGGCGTTCCGCTTCGAGCCGGGCGACCAGGTGAGCGAGGGCGTCGAGCTCGTCGAGCTCGAGGTCGAGCCCGCGGCGGCGCCCGCGCCGAAGTAGCCGGCGCCGCCTCGCCGCGCCCTCCGAAGCGGCCGCTTGCGGCCCGCGCGGGGCTCGATCCGGGCGCTCTCCACCGCTACGCCGAGGTTTCCACCCCGGAGTCGAAAAGGAGAGCTCATGGCGACGGCGAATCCGAACCCGCAGGGACGGCACACGATCGTACCGAACCTCGTCGTGCGCGAGTGCGCGAAGGCGATCGAGTTCTACAAGCGCGCGTTCGGCGCGCAGGAGATCTCGCGAATGCCCGCGCCCGACGGCAAGTCCATCTGGCACGCCGAGCTCAAGATCGGCGACTCGGTGTTCTTCCTGAACGACGAGATGCCGGGGATGGGCTCCCCGGCGCCGACCGCCGAGCACCCGGTGCCGGTGACGATGTGGCTCGGCGTCCCGAACTGCGACGCGGCGTTCGAGAAGGCGGTGAAGGCGGGCGCGAAGCCGACGATGCCGCCCGAGGACATGTTCTGGGGGGACCGCTGCGCGGGCGTCGCCGATCCGTACGGCTACGTCTGGTCGTTCGCGGCCCATCAGAAGGACATGACGCAGGAGGAGATCCGGCGCGCCGGCGAGCAGTTCGCGAAGTCGATGCAGCAGCAGTCCCAGCCCGGCCAGCCGCAGCGCTGAGCGAGGACAGAGGCCGGCCCGCCACGGACGGCGGGCCGGCCCTCATCGCCACGCTACTTCCGGAACGTCGCGAGGCCGTCGAGGATCCGGTCGATCACGGCGAACGTGAAGCTCGGGCCGTGGACCCTTCGAGCCGTCGTTCGCTACGGCGCGCCCGCGGGGGGCTCCGGCTCGATCCCGAGCGCGACGAGGAAGCGGGACACCATGTTGTAGGCGGCGACGACCGCGACGAGCTCCACCGTCTCG
>JAHWYA010000330.1 GCA_020028115.1 Anaeromyxobacter sp. | reverse complement strand
GCTCGCGGCGCAGTGGGCGTTGCCGCAGGTGCACGAGCCGTTTCGGGACCGCTCGGGCTGCGACGCGTGCCACGGCCGTCACGGCGAGCAGGGCCGGAACGTCCTCACCGAGCCGGAGCCGGGGCTCTGCCTCAAGTGCCACGACGGCGCCGCGTTCCAGCGCGGACCGCTCCACGCCGCGGTGCAGATGGGCGGCTGCTCGGTCTGCCACGAGCCGCACGCCGGCAAGGTCCCGAAGCTCCTCGACGGACCGCGCGCGGGGCTGTGCGCGGAGTGCCACTCCGACGTCGCGAAGTCGCACGGCGGCCACGAGGTCCCCGGCGCGCGCTGCGGCGGGTGCCACGACCCGCACTCCTCTGCGGGCGGGAAGCTCCTCCCCGAGGTGAGCCACCCCGTCCTCGCCGACTGCGCGGCCTGCCACTCCGCCCCGTCGAAGGGCGGCTCCTTCGCGCTCGCGCAGCAGCAGCCCGCGCTCTGCTGGGGGTGCCACTCCACCGAGCAGGCCGCCGTCGCGGCGCGGAAGGTGACGCACCGGCCTGTGAAGGAGGGAAGGTGCACGGCGTGCCACGCGCCGCACGCGGGCGCGGAGCCCGCGCTCCTCGCGCGGCCCCGCTCGACCCTCTGCGCGACCTGCCACGAGAAGATCGCGCGCCGGGGCGCCGGCGGCGGGGGCCACGCGCCGGTCCAGGCGGGCCGCTGCGAGGCCTGCCACGAGCCGCACGCGTCGGACCTGGCGAAGCTCCTCGCCGCGCCGGAGGCCCCGCTCTGCGGCGGGTGCCACCCCACGGCGCGGGAGTGGCCCGCCGCGCGGTCCGCCCACGAGCCCGTGCGCTCCGGCGACTGCGGGAGCTGCCACGACCCGCACGGCGGGCGGGCGAAGCTCCTCCGCGAGGCCTCCGCCGGCGCGCTCTGCGCGGGCTGCCACGAGGTGCAGGACGCCGAGAAGAAGCGGAAGGGGAAGCAGCACCCGCCCGTCGTGAAGGGCGACTGCGGCGCCTGCCACGTGCCGCACGCCTCCGATCGCGCGCCGCTCCTCGCGCAGCGCGAGGAGTCCCTCTGCGTCGCGTGTCACCGCGGGATGGTGGAGAAGCTCTCGGCGGGCAAGCTCCACAACCCGTTCGCCGGCGGCAACTGCTCGCAGTGCCACGTGTCGCACGGGGATCAGAAGCAGCACCTCAAGGCGGACGACGCCTCGATCTGCATCGAGTGCCACGTCGGCGCGCGCAAGGCGCGCGCCCGCGGCCGGTCGCACCACCAGCCGTTCGTGAGCGGCCGCTGCTGGTCCTGCCACGATCCGCACGGCGCGCCGCGGGAGAGCCTCCTCTCGAAGGAGGGGAACGCGCTCTGCCTCTCCTGCCACGAGGGGATGAAGGCGCGGCTCGCGGACAAGAAGCTCTCCGTGCACGCGGCGGTCGCCGACGGGCAGTGCCGCGACTGCCACGCGGGGCACGGGTCGCCCCACGTCGCGCTCCTCCGCAAGGACGTCCCGGAGCTCTGCGCCGACTGCCACACCGTCGACGGCGACGCGATGAGGAAGGCGCACGGGGGCTACCCGGTCGCCGAGGCGCGCTGCACCGGCTGCCACGACCCGCACGCGTCCGCGCAGAAGAAGCTCGTGGCGGACCGCGCGCACCCTCCGTTCGGGGACCGGGACTGCTCGACGTGCCACCTCCCGCCCGGCGAGAAGAAGGGCGCGCCGGTCAAGAAGGACCTCCTCGCGACGTGCGACGACTGCCACGACTTCGCGAAGCGGGCCGCCACGGTGAAGGTGCCCCACGCGCCCGTGAAGGCGGGGCGCTGCTTCGAGTGCCACACCCCGCACGCCTCCGCGCGGGAGCACCTGCTCGTCGAGGGCGGCGGCGCGCTGTGCTGGGGCTGTCACCCGAAGACGCAGCAGCAGCTCGACCAGCCGCACGTGCACACGCCGGTGAAGCGCGGCGAGTGCACCCGCTGCCACGAGGTCCACGGGGGCGCGCAGAAGCGGCTCCTCGTGAAGCCGGGCGCGGACCTCTGCTACGGCTGCCACGCCGCGAAGAAGGCGCTCCTCTCGTCGCCCTGGGTCCACTCGCCCTTCCAGGACGGCGACTGCGCGAGCTGTCACGATCCGCACGCCTCGGCGCACGCCGCGCAGGCGGTGGACCCGGTGCCGAAGCTCTGCGAGGGCTGCCACGACCTCGCCGGGAAGCAGGGGAAGGCGAAGCACGCGAGCGTGAAGGACCGCGCCGCGTGCACGGCCTGTCACGATCCGCACGCCGCGAAGGCGAAGGTCCGGAAGTAGACACGCCGGGGGCGATCCGCCGCACCTCGGCGGCGGCGACGCACGCTTCGCGCGGGCCCGGGCGATTGACGAAAGCGGCACCACGACGGGCGATTTCGTCGGACGCGCAATGTCGTGCTCGCAAACATTGCGTCATCGCCCGGTGCCGTCCATGAAGGAAATCGCCGTCCCTACGATGGGTTCGGTGCGTGCGCACGGTTTTCTGCTAGTGTGCGCGCCGCAATCCCGAGCCGCAGCGCGTCTTCGTCGCGCGGCATCGCATCGAGGGGGAGAACGGCATGAATCGCAGGGGCTGGATCGTCACGCTCGCGGGCATGGGGCTGAACCTCGCCCTCGGCATCCTCTACGCGTGGTCGGTCTTCTCGAAGCAGCTCGTCGAGACCGTCGAGAGGGGCGGCTTCGGCTGGACGAAGACCCAGGCGACGCTCCCGTACATCATCGCGATCGCGTGCTTCGCCGTCGTGATGGTCCCGGCCGGGCGGCTGCAGGACAAGCTCGGCCCGCGCATCGTCGCCTCCGTGGGTGGCGTCCTCACCGGCCTCGGCCTCATCGTCGCGAGCTTCGCCTCGCCGGGCGCGATCTGGCCTGCGGTGGTCGGCTTCGGCCTCCTCGCCGGCGCGGGCTTCGGCCTCGGCTACTCGTCGGCGAACCCGGCGGCGGTGAAGTGGTTCCCCCCGGAGAAGAAGGGGCTCATCACCGGCATCGTGGTCGGGGGCTTCGGCATCGCGCCCGTCTACATCGCGCCGCTCTCGAAGCACCTCCTCGCCGCCTACGGCGTCCCGGGGGCGTTCCGGATCCTCGGCGTCTCGTTCCTCGTCGTCGCGACCGCCTTCGCGCAGTTCATCAGGAACCCGGAGAAGCCGGCGGTCTCGCAGAAGCCCGCCGTCGCGGGGGCCGCGCCGAAGGTCGAGGCGACCTGGCGCGACATGCTCCGCTCGCCGATGTTCTACATGCTGTACGTGCAGTACGCCTGCGCCGCCACCGCCGGCCTCATGATCATCGGCCACATGGCGAAGATCGTCGCGGTGCAGTCGGGGAACGCCATCCAGGCCGGGTTCGTCTTCGTCGCCCTGCTCGCGATCTTCAACGCGAGCGGCCGGATCATCGCCGGCGTCATCTCGGACAGGATCGGCCGGGTCGTGACCCTCGCGATCGTCTGCATCATGCAGGCGTCGGCGATGTTCTTCTTCCCGTCCTTCACCACCATCGGCGGCTTCATCCTCGGCGCCGCGGTGGTCGGGTTCAGCTACGGCGCCTGCCTCGCCATCTTCCCTGCCGCCACCGCCGACCAGTGGGGCACGAAGAACATGGGGCTGAACTACGGCATCCTCTTCACCGCGTGGGGAGTCGGCGGCGTGTTCGGGCCGATCCTCGCCGGCCGGATCGCGGACGCGACGGGGTCGTACACCGGCGCGTACAACATCGCCGGCCTCCTCCTCATGTTCGCCTTCGTCCTCGCGATGTTCAGCTACATCGAGGTGTCGGTGAGCGCGGAGCAGCGGTCGCTCACGAT
>JAHWYA010000023.1 GCA_020028115.1 Anaeromyxobacter sp. | reverse complement strand
CGTGCCGTGGCTCCTGCACGGACGCGAGCGCCGCACCGCGGGGGCCTCGCAGGCCGCGATCGTCCCGCTCGGCGTCGTGCTCGTCTTTTAAGCCGGTGCCGGCGGCGGCGCGAGCCGGCGCGCGATCGCCGCGCGCAGCGCGGCGACGTCGAACGGCTTCTCGAGGAGGTCCACCGGCTCCGACTCGAGGAAGGCGCGCGCCGCGGGCGTGAACGCCCCGCCGGTGAGGAACACGAAGCCGCGCGCGAGCGAGGGGTCGCGCGCGGCCACGGCGCGGTAGAGGTCCATGCCGCTCGTGCCGGGCATGAGGAGGTCGCACAGCACGACGTCGAACCGGTCCCCGGCGTCGATCCGGGCGAGCGCGGCGTCCGCCGACTCGACGAGGGTCACGTCGTGCTCCGCGAGCGTGCGGCGGAGCACGGCGCCGACGAGCGGCTCGTCGTCGACGACGAGGATCCGCGCGGGGTGTGGCGGGGCGGAGGGACCCGCGTCCTGCGCGCGCTGCGGAGGCTCTTGCGGGGCCGGCGGGAGCAGCACCCGGAAGGTGGAGCCCCGGCCGACGGCGCTCTCCACCTCGATCTCGCCGCCCATCGAGGTGATCACCGCATGGCAGATCGACAGGCCGAGGCCGGTCCCCTGGCCCGGCCCCTTCGTCGTGAAGAACGGATCGAAGATCTTCGGGAGGTGCGCCGGGTCGATGCCGCTGCCGGTGTCGCGCACCTCGATCGCCACCCGTCCGTCCGGCAGGGTCCGGGTGGCGACGCGCACCTCGTGGTCGTCGGGCCGGCCGCCCGGGATGGACTGCGCGGCGTTGAGGACGAGGTTCACGAACACCTGCGAGAGCCGCCCCTCGTCGCCGAGCACCGGCGGCACGGGCTCGAGGTCCCGCGCCAGGCCCGCCCTGCGACGGAGCTCGGCCCACGCCAGGTTGAGGCACGAGTCGATGACCGGCCGGACGTCCACCGGGACGCGGCGCTCCTCCTCCACGCGGGCGAAGGTCTTGAGGTCGCGTACGACCGCGCGCATGCGCTCGGCGCCGGTCCGCGCCTCGCGCATCGCCTCGGCGAGCTGGGTCGCGAGGTCGACGTCCTCCACGGTCCGCGGCGCGCCGGAGAGGACCTCGACGAGGCGACCCATCCGCTCGGCGAGGAAGGCGAGGTTCGCGGTGACGTAGGCGAGCGGGTTGTTGAGCTCGTGGGCGACGCCGGCCGCGAGCGCGGCCGCGGAGGACAGCCGGTCGGCGAGCGCGCGCTGGGCGATGGCGCGCTCGACCTCGGCCCGCGTCTCCGGACGGCCCGCGAGCACGGCGAGCTCGTCGCGGTCCTTCGCGCCGAAGCCCAGCCGGATGAGCAGGCAGGAGTCGACGCAGTGCGGGAGCCGTCCGGCGGCGAGTCCGCCAGGATCAGAGGGTTCGGTCACGGTGGGGGCGGAATGCACGTTTCGTTCGAGCGGCCTCGGCCGCCCCGGCCTGGCAGGCCCCCGTTTTCAGGGCTGAAATTCGGTCGCGCCGGGGGCGACGCCGGCGACCGCGCCCACCCGGGGTTGCCTTCGACCCGCGCATGTTGACGAACCGTGAAAGCGACGTCCCCGGATCACGGGACGCGTCGTGCGCTCAGGCGGCGAGGTCGAGGACGCGCTCCGGCGGGCGCGCGACGATCGCGCGGTCGCCGTGCACGAGGATGGGCCGCTCGAGGATGCGGGGGTGCTGCGCGAGCGCGAGCAGGAGCTCGTCGTCGGGCGTCCGGTCGGAGAGGCGGAGCGCCTGGTACTCGTCGGCGTCGCGCCGCGCGATGTCGCGCGGGGAGACCCGGAGCTTCGAGACGAGCTCCGCGAGCTCCGCGGTCGTCGGCGGCTCCTCGAGGAACCGGCGAAGCACGGGCTCGACGCCGCGCTCCCGCAGGAGCTCGAGCGCGCGCTTGCTCGCGGAGCACCGCGCGTCGAACCAGAGGACCCACTCGCCCGCCATCGCCCCACGGAATATACCGGTGTTCCTGGATCTCCCGCACCACTTCGCGCGGCTGTCCGCGCTGCTCGAGGCCGAGCGCCGGGAGGAGCGGCTCCGCCTCGAGGAGGCTCGGGGGCGGCTGTCGCTCGCGGAGCGCGAGGCGCGCGGGCTCGCCGTCGCTGACGTGGAGGCGATCGAGGAGGGGGCCCTCGCTGGCCGGACGCTCGTGACCTTCGCCCGCCCGGGGCGCCCGCTCGGCGCGGGCCGGATCGGCGTCGGGAGCGTCGTGTCGGTCACCCTCCGCCGCGAGCCGCGGCCCGATGCCCCGAGCGGCGTCGTCGCGCGCCGCACCCGCGCGGCGCTGGCGGTCGCCTTCGACGAGCCGCCGCCCGACTGGGCGACCGACGGCCGCGTCGTCCTCGAGCTCGAGCCGTCTCCGGTCACCTGGGAGCGGCTCGCCTCGGGGATCGCCCGGCTCCGGGACGACAAGGCCGGACGGCGGTGGCACGCGGTCCTCGCCGGGGCCGCGCCGCGGCTCCTCCCCGCCCCGCGCGGCCCGGCGCTGCCGCACGCCCTCAACGCGGAGCAGGCCGCGGCGCTCGACCTCGCCGACCGCGCCGAGGACGTCGCCCTCGTGCACGGGCCGCCCGGCACCGGCAAGACCACCGTGCTCGTCGAGGTGATCCGCCGGGCGGTCGCGCGCGGAGAGAAGGTGCTCGCGGCGGCGCCCTCGAACCTCGCCGTCGACAACCTCATCGAGCGGCTCGCGGCGGCCGGGCTCTCCTGCGTGCGGCTCGGCCACCCGGCGCGCGTGCTCCCGGCGGTGCTCGAGCACACCCTCGACGCCCTCACCGAGGACCACGAGGCGTCCCGCATCGCGCGGGACCTCGTCGAGGAGGCGATCGCGCTCCGCCGGGCCGCCTCGAAGCGGAAGCAGAAGCGCGGCCCCGGCCGGTTCTCGGAGTCGCGGGCGCAGTGGCGCGACGCCCGCGCGCTGCTCGCCGAGGCGCGCGCCCTCGAGGCCCGCGCCGAGGCCGAGGTCCTCGACCGCGCGGACGTCGTGCTCGCGACGCTGACCTCGCTCGACGCTCCGCCGCTCGCCGGGCGCCGCTTCGACGTCGGCGTCGTCGACGAGGCGACGCAGGCGGTCGAGCCCGCGGTGTACCTCGCGCTCCTCCGGATCGACCGCGCCGTGCTCGCCGGGGACCACCTGCAGCTCCCGCCGACGGTCCTCTCGGCGGAGGCGCAGGCGGGGGGGCTCGGCGTCTCGCTGTTCGAGCGGCTCGTGCCGCTCCTCGGCGGCGCGGGGCGGGTGACGCTCGCCGAGCAGCACCGGATGAACGAGCGGATCATGGCGTTCCCGTCGGCAGCGCTCTACGGCGGCGCGCTCCGCGCCCACCCCGCCGCCGCGGGGCGGGCGATCGACGACGCGCCGCTCGAGGTGGTGGACACGTCCGGCAGAGGCGACGAGGAGGAGACGCCGGCCGGGTCCGAGTCGAAGCAGAACCCGGGCGAGGCGGACCTCGTCGCGATCGAGGTGCGGCGGCTCCTCGCCCGCGGCCTCGCGCCGGAGGCGATCGCGGTCATCTCCCCCTACGACGCGCAGGTGCAGCGCCTCCGGCAGCTCCTCGCCGCCGAGGTGGAGGGCGGCCTCGAGGTGGACACGGTCGACGGGTTCCAGGGGCGAGAGAAGGAGGCGGTGATCGTCTCGCTCGTCCGCTCGAACGACGCCGGCGAGGTGGGGTTCCTCGCGGACGTGCGCCGGATGAACGTCGCGCTCACCCGCGCCCGCTCGAAGCTCGTCGTGGTCGGCGACGGCGCGACGGTGGCGCGCCACCCGTTCTACGACGCGTTCCTCCGGCACGCCGAGGCCGCGGGCGCGTGGCGGAGCGCGTGGGAGCGGTACGTCTGAACGGGGGGACACTCGCCTCGCTACGCTCGGCTCGCGCCCCCCCGAACCCCCGCTCGCTCCGGGGCAGCCTCATCCGGCTGCCCCTGCGCTCGCCCCCGCCGCCCCGGCGGGCTTTGCGGCGGCGCCCCATGGCGCCGTAAGCTCCCGCCGGCGTGATCCGCTCGTCCTTCCGCATCGCGTCCGGCGTCGGGCCGTGGCTCGAGTCCCAGCTCTGGGACGCCGGAGTCCGGTGCTGGGACGACCTCCGGGCCGCCGCCCACGCGCCGGGGATCTCGCCGAGGCTCGACGCGCGGATCCGGGCGGCGGTCGCGCGGGCGCGCGATGCGCTCGCGGCGGGGGACTCGGAGACCCTCGCGGCGATGCTCCCGCGCACCGAGCGCTGGCGGCTCTACGGCGCGTTCGGCGACGGGGCCGCGTTCCTCGACGTCGAGACCGACGGCGACGCGCTCACGGCGATCGGCTTCCTCGACGCGCGCGGGCCGCGGGTGCTCCTCGCGGGGCGCGACCTCGAGCGCTTCCCGGAGGAGGCGCGCGGCTGGAGGCTCCTCGTGACGTTCAACGGCCTCTCCTTCGACGTCCCGGTGCTCCGCCGCGCGTTCCCGGGCTGGCGGCCGCCGCGGGCGCACGTGGACCTGCGCCACCTCTGGGCGCGGCTGGGGCACGAGGGCGGGCTCAAGCTCCTCGAGCTCGACACCGGCGTCGGCCGGCCGGCCCACCTCCTCGGGCTGTCGGGTCGCGACGCGGTCCGGCTGTGGCGCGCGCACCTCGCGGGGGACGCCGCGGCGCTCCGGCTGTTCGCGGACTACAACCTCCACGACGCGGTGAACCTCCGGACGCTGATGGACCTCGGCTACAACCGGATGATCGAGCGGCTCCGGCTGCCCGCGGCGCCCGTGCCGGTCCGGGAGCGCGGCGACGTCGCGTACGACGTGACGAAGCTCCTCCTGTCGCTGTAGCGTCCCGCCCCTCCTCCGGTTACGAGGCGTCCGTGAAGATGCTGCCGCGGGTCCTCGTCGCCGTCCCCCTCGCCGTGACCGCCATGATCCTGTCCGCGTTCGTCCAGCCCCGCGACGCCGAGGGGCGGTTCGCCAACCTCGACGGGAGGCCGCCCCACGGGATCGGCGCGGTGCTCCGCTGGAGCGTCTGGGACCGGATCACGGGGCAGCGACGCTCCTCGCCCGACCGCTCGCCGGTCCCCGCCGTCGCCCCCGACCTGCGGCTCCTGAAGACGCCGCCCGCGCCGGGCGAGCCCGCGCGGCTCACCTGGCTCGGCCACGCGAGCTTCCTCGTCCAGCTCGACGGGGTCTCGCTCCTCGTCGACCCCGCGCTCCGGCCCACCATCTTCGGCGGCATCAGCCGGAACGTCGGGCCCGGCGTCGCGATCGAGGACCTCCCGCCCATCGACGCGGTGCTCGTCACGCACTCCCACTACGACCACCTCGACCTCCCGACGATCGAGCAAGTCGGGGCGCCGATCGTCGGCGGTCTCGGGCTCGAGCCCTTCTTCCGGGAGCGGAAGCTCTTCGCGACCGAGCTCGGGTGGTGGACGGCGACGAAGGTGCGCGGCGTCCGGATCACCTTCGTCCCGTCGCAGCACTGGAGCCGCCGAGGGCTCTTCGACACGAACCGGACGCTCTGGGGCGGGTTCGTCGTCGAGGGGACGCGGTCGACCGTGTACCACTCCGGCGACACCGCCTACTTCGGCGGGTTCAAGGAGATCGCGGCGCGCTTCCCCGCCATGGACGCAGCGCTCCTGCCGATCGGCGCGTACGACCCCGGGTGGTTCATGGAGCAGCAGCACGTCACGCCGGAGCAGGCGCTCCGCGCGTTCGGGGACCTCGGCGCCCGGACCCTCGTCCCGATGCACTGGGGCACGTTCAAGCTCGCCGACGAGCCGCTCGACGAACCGCCGCGGCGGCTCGAGGCGGAGCGCGGTCGGCTCGGCCTCGACCCGTCGAGGGTGCGCGTCCTCGCGGTCGGCGAGACGCTCGTCGTGGGGCGCGCGGCGGACGCGCGCGCCGAGGCCCACCCGCCGGAGTAGCTCGGCCGGGCGGTCCGCGCGTGTGAGCGCCGTCACGCGTCCCTTCGCGGAAACCCGCCGGCGGGCTCGGATGGCGAGCGCGTTGCAAGTATCCTGTGGGCGTGGCGGCCGGGCTGGGAGGCGCGGCCGCTCGCGGAGCAGAGCGGATGCCCCAGTGCCGGAAATCGCGGGACGTTTCGCGCGTGGCGCGCGCCCTCGCCTTCCTTGCCGCCGGGCTCCTCGCCGGGTGCGACCCACCGATCCAGGGCAGCGGTGTCCTGCTCGAGCAGCCGCGCGACGAGGCCGACTTCGACGGGCTCCGCGTCGACCAGGGGATCGCCGGGTACGTGACGGTGGGCGGCGCGAAGGCCGTGACCGTGGTGGCCGACTCGAACGTCGTCGGGAGCATCGACACGTTCGTCAAATCGGTGAAGGTCGGCTCGATGACGTTCCAGGTCCTCCACGTCGAGATCGACCACGGCGTGGACCCGGTGATCCGGCCGAGCGTCGTCGTGACGGTGCCGTCCTTCCTCTACGCGGAGGGGAGCGGAGGCGCCTCGATCCAGCTGAAGCGGACGCCGGAGTCGGCCCCGGTCGGCCCGCTCCTCACCGTCGTCCTCGCGAGCGCGACGCTCGATGCGATCACCGTCGAGCCGCAGTATGCGACGAGCGGAGCGGTCGTCACCCTCACCGGCGGCGCGAGCGCGAAGCTCCACTCCGACGGCCTGGTCACGGGCAGCGTCTCGTCCGGCAGCACCCTCGACAACCTCCAGGGCGCGGGGACCTGCTCCGTGGACGAGGCGCCCGGCGCGCACGTCGCCTGCCGAACCGCACCGCCCCCCTAGGAACGGGCCCGCGCCGTCCGCCCCCTCGCACGGCTCCTCTCCAGGGTCGAAATCCGCGGCCTCCGCGGCTATCATCCGCGGCCTCATGACCGAGAAGATCACGCCCGAGGCCGTCGCGCAGCACGGGCTCAAGCCGGACGAGTACGAGCGGATCCAGAAGCACCTCGGCCGCGAGCCGAACCTGACCGAGCTCGGGGTCTTCTCGGTGATGTGGAGCGAGCACTGCTCCTACAAGTCGTCGCGCGTGCATCTCAAGACCTTCCCCACCTCTGGCCCGCGCGTCCTCCAGGGGCCAGGGGAGAACGCGGGCGTCGTCGACCTCGGCGACGGCCTCGCCGCCGCGTTCAAGATGGAGAGCCACAACCACCCGAGCTACATCGAGCCTTACCAGGGCGCCGCGACCGGCGTCGGCGGCATCCTCCGCGACGTGTTCACGATGGGCGCGCGGCCGATCGCGTCGATGAACTCGCTCCGCTTCGGCGACCCCGCCCACCCGAAGACCGCCTACCTGCTCGAGGGCGTCGTCGCGGGCATCGGCGGCTACGGCAACTGCATGGGCGTGCCGACGGTCGGGGGCGAGGTGATGTTCCACCCCTCCTACAACGGCAACTGCCTCGTGAACGCCTTCACGCTCGGCATCCTGCCGGCGGACAAGATCTTCCGCGGCACCGCCGCGGGCGTCGGCAACCCCGTCATGTACATCGGGGCGAAGACCGGCCGGGACGGCATCCACGGCGCCACGATGGCGTCGGCGGAGTTCGACGCGTCGACCGAGGAGAAGCGCCCGACGGTGCAGGTCGGCGACCCGTTCATGGAGAAGCTGCTCCTCGAGGCGTGCCTCGAGCTGTTCCAGACGGACGCCGTCGTCGGCATCCAGGACATGGGGGCGGCGGGCCTCACCTCGTCGTCGGTGGAGATGGCGGGGCGCGGCGGGAACGGCCTCGACCTCCTCCTCGACCAGGTCCCGATGCGCGAGGAGAAGATGACGCCGTACGAGATCCTCCTCTCCGAGTCGCAGGAGCGGATGCTCCTCGTCGCCGCCGAGGGCAAGGAGGAGATCGTCCGCCGGATCTGCCGCAAGTGGGACCTCGACGTCGCGGTGATCGGGAAGGTGACGAGCAGCGGCCGCTGGCGCGCGTACTGGCACGGCCAGCTCGTCGCGGACCTCCCGGTCGACCCGCTCACCGAGGGCGCGCCGAAGTACGAGCGGCCGATGAAGCCGCACCCGGCGCTCCCCGAGCTGCACCGCTTCGACCCCGCGACCCTGCCGGCGCCGCAGGACCTCGGCGCGGCGCTCCTGAGGCTCCTCGCGCGGCCGACCATCGCGTCGAAGGAGTGGGTCTACCGGCAGTACGACCACATGGTGCGGCTCGTCGGCGCGGTGCGGCCCGGCGGCGACGCGGCCCTCGTCCGCATCGCGGTGGGGGACGCGCGCCACGCGAAGAAGGGGATCGCGCTCTCGGTCGCCGCGAACGGCCGCTGGTGCTTCCTCGATCCGCACCTCGGCGCGATGCACGCGGTCGCGGAGTGCGCGCGCAACATCGCCTGCGTCGGCGGCGAGCCCATCGCGATCACCGACTGCCTCAACTTCGGCAACCCCGAGAAGCCCGAGATCATGTGGCAGTTCGCCGAGTGCGTCCGCGGCATCGGCGACGCCTGCCGCGCGCTCGGGACCCCGGTCGTCTCCGGGAACGTGTCGCTCTACAACGAGACCGAGGGGCAGGGGATCCTCCCGACGCCGACCGTCGGCATGGTCGGGCTCGTCGAGCCGGTCGATCGCTCGTGCCAGAGCGCGTTCCGGAGCGCCGGGGACGTCATCGCGCTCGTCGGCTCGCTCCAGGGCGAGGTCGGCGGCTCCGAGTACCTCGCCTGCGAGTTCGGCAAGGAGGCGGGCCGCCCGCCGGCGCTCGACCTCGTGCGCGAGAAGGCCGTGCAGGAGACCGTCCGGCGCGCGATCCGCGAGGGGCTGCTCTCCTCCGCGCACGACTGCTCCGACGGCGGCCTCGCCGTCGCGCTCGCGGAGTGCTGCATGATGCACGACGCGCCCGCCGGCGCGCCCGCCCCGTTCGTCGGCGCGGCGGTCCGCGTCCCGTTCCCGGCCCGCAAGGACTTCGTCCTCTTCGGCGAGGACGCGAGCCGGATCGTCGTGTCGCTGCCGAACGCGAACGCGCAGCGGCTCCTCACCATCGCGCAGGAGTGCGGCGCGCCAGTCGTCCGGCTCGGCGTCGTCGGCGGCGACCGGCTCGAGATCGACGGGGCGCTCTCGGTGCCCGTCGCGGACCTCGCCCGCGCCTGGCGCGACGGCGTCCCGAGCGTGCTGCGCCGCGACACCGCGCACTTCTCGCTCTCGAACGCCTGAAAGCTTCACTCCCGTTGCCAGGCCGGGGAGACGCCGGCCCAGAGCGACGCGAGGCCGTCGCTCGCCACGAGGAAGCTCGACGGGAGGACGGCGGTGGGGCACCGGAAGGAGTGCTGCGGCTGCACGAACCGGAAGTGCACGCACTCCGGCGCCGTGCAGACCGCCCGGTCCGGGGTCACGGCTCCGCCCTCCACGGTCACCGGCGTGACGAGGACGGGGTCGCCGTCCGGGTCCGCGACGGCGGGCGTCACCTCGAACGTCACCGCCCGCACGTAGATGGTGAGCGGGCAGCGGAAGTTCCACACGTCCACGTACCCCGCGATCGGCACCGTGGCGGGCGCGACCGAGTGCCCGAGCGTCGGAGGGGAGTTCAGGACGGTGACGGAGTGCACCGGGGCGGCGCCGGCGCGATCCCAGGGATCGCGCACGTTCACCGAGAAGGTCCGCCGCCCCGCGAGCTGCTCGACCGCCGGGATCCCGTCGAACCTGACGGCGCACTCGACGCGCGCTTCGTTCCCCTCGACGAGGGTGGTGTCGCAGGGACCGGCGCCCTCGGTCGCGCCGAAGAGCGGGTCGCCGTCCGGATCGACGAAGGTCCACCTGCCCACCTTGGCGAAGTACCTCGAGCGCTCGCGGTCGAACACGTGCGGCACGGCCGCCTCGACGGCGCCGTTCAGGTTCACGGGCGGCCGGTTCCCGATCTCCACCTCGGCGTGCCCGCGTCCCTCGGTCCGGTTCGAGTCCCACGCGATCACCTCGACGCGGCGGGAGAGCCCCTCGCCGCGGCGCAGGCGCAGCGCGTCCTCGGGCGCGTCGTAGGGCACCTCGACCTCGAACAGGACGGCGGTCCCGGCGAAGTCGCCGTCGAACCGCGCGCCGTCGCCGTCGCCGACGTGCCGCCAGATCCCGACGACCTCGACCGGATCGCCGTCCGGATCGCTCGCCTCCCACGCGAGCGCGCCCGACGAGGTGAAGACCGAGCGCGCCGCGTCGAACGCGTGGGGGAACGGCGCCTCCGGGTGGACGGTCACGACCGGCGCCCGGTTCCGGACGCTCACGCGCGTCGCCGCGGCGCCGAGCACGCCGTACGCGTCGCGCGCCTCGACGCGGAAGATCCAGTCGCCCGAGATCGCGGTGCCGTCCGTCTCGAGGATCGCGCGCGGGGACGGCACGTCCGCGGACGGGACGAACCGGACCCGGCGCCGGTCGTCGAGGGGCCGCTCCACCGGCGGCTCGACGCTCCAGCGCAGCGAGAGGCCCGGCGCGGCCGACGCGGCGAGGCTCACGGCGGTGTCGGTCCGGCAGACGAGCGGCTCGCCGGAGCAGCGGTGATCCGTCGCGAGGTCCGGGCCGGCGATTACGGCGGCCTCGCCGGTCGCGGCGAGGACGTGGACCTCCTCGACCGCCGGCTCGCTCTGGACGCCGAGGCGGTCGCGCACCGCGAGCGACACCTCGTAGGTGCCGGGGCAGGCGAACCGCACGCGCGCGACGGGCTCCCGGCCCGCGATCTCGGGCGGCGCGCACTCCGCGTCGACCGCGCGGACGGTCCA
>JAHWYA010000329.1 GCA_020028115.1 Anaeromyxobacter sp. | reverse complement strand
TCGTCTTCCTCGAGTGGCAGCCGGCGCAGTCGCTCGCCTTGCCGCGCGAAGGAACGCCGCCGCACCCGGTGACGAGCGCGGCGGCGACGAGGGTGAGCCAGAGCGGCGCCTTTCTCATGGGGCGGGAATCCTACCCGAAGTGCGCGCGGCGCCGGCGCGACTTCGAGCCGCGGCCTACTCGACCTCGAGCCGGAACTCCGCGACGTCGAACCAGAAGCCCATCCCCTGCACCGAGTCGAGCTGGGCCTGGACGATGGCGAGGTGGCCGTCCTCGATCTCGAGGAACTTCGAGAAGAGCCCCTGCTCGTCCTTCGGCAGCTCGGCGACGAGCTTGTGGTAGAAGGCGTCCGCCTCGCGCTCGTGCTGCAGCGCGACCTTGAGCGCGTCGAGCTCGGTCTTGGTGGCGGCGCGCTTCCCCTGGGCCGCGAGCTTCTTCCGCTCCCCCTCGATCCACTTCGAGCCCTTCGGGAGGATGGTCTTCAGCGGCATGTCGGGGACCTTGCCCGTCTTCTTCCACTGGGCGAGGCAGTGCTCGAGGTAGTCGACGTGACCCTGCTCCTCCTTGCCGAGGAGCGCGAACACCTTCCGGCCCTTCGGCTCCGGGATCTCCTTCGCGCCGCGAAGGTAGTGGTCCCGGACCTTCTTCTCGAAGTCGATGGCGACAGTGATGGCTTCCTGCAGCTTCATGGGGGATTCCTCGGCGAGGTGGGGTTGAGTCGGTACGGGCGCTGCGCGGGGTCGAGAGTACCGCGGCGCGCGCGGAGCGTTCAACGCTGCTAGAACGATGGAAACGACCCTGAAGAGACCCGTGAGCCCCTCCGCCCCCGCGCCCGCCGGCACCGGCCTCCCCTCGCTCGACGCCGTCCTGCAGGGGCTCCGCCTCGGCGACAACGTCGTCTGGCAGGTCGACTCCGTCGAGGACTACCTCCCCTTCGTCGAGCCGTTCGTCGCGCAGGCGCTCGCCGCGGGGCGCCGCCTCGTCTACTTCCGGTTCGCCCGCCACGCGCCGCTCGTGCGCGAGGGGCGCGGCGCGCGGGTGCACCGCATCTCGCCGGCCATCGGGTTCGAGAGCTTCACGGCCGAGATCCACCGCGTCATCGAGGAGGCCGGGCCGGGGGCGTACTACGTCTTCGACTGCCTCTCCGACCTCGCGGCGGACTGGTACTCGGACCTGATGCTCGGCAACTTCTTCATGGTCACCTGCCCGTACCTCTACGACCTCGACACGGTGACCTACTTCGCGCTCCAGCGCGACAGCCACTCCCACGAGGCGGTGGACTCGATCCGCTCGACGACGCAGCTGCTCCTCGACGTCTTCCGGCGCAACGGCACGCTCTACGTCCACCCGCTCAAGGTCTGGGCCCGGCAGACGCCGACCATGTACCTGCCCCACACCCTCGAGGGCGACGCGTGGCGGCCGCTCACGGAGAGCGCGGTCGTGTCGGAGGTGCTCGCGGACCTCGCCGATCGCCGCCTCGACGCGGTCGCGCGTCACGACCTGTGGGACCGGAAGTTCCAGCAGGCGAAGGACGTGCTCGACGCCTACCGCGCCGGGATCGCGCCGGAGAGCGAGGCGCGCGAGCTCTTCGAGCAGCTCCTGCGGATGATGCTGACCCGCGACGAGCGGGTCGCGGAGCTCGCGACGGGCTGCCTCGACCTCGGCGACCTCCTCGCCATCCGCCGGCGGATGATCGGGACGGGGCTCGTCGGCGGCAAGGCCGTCGGCATGCTGCTCGCGCGGGCCATCCTCGCGCGGCAGAGCCCGCGGATCCGCGAGCGGCTCGAGCCGCACGACTCGTGGTTCGTCGGGTCCGACGTCTTCTACACCTACCTCGTCCGGAACGGCGGCTGGCGCGCCCGGCGCGACCAGCGCAGCCCCGGCTCGTTCCTCGAGGGCGCGGCGAAGGCGCGCGAGCGGATCCTGGGCGGCGTCTTCCCCGACTTCATCCTGCGGCAGTTCGCGGCGATGCTCGAGTACTACGGGCAGTCGCCGATCATCGTCCGCTCCTCCTCCTTGCTCGAGGACGGGTTCGGGAACGCCTTCACCGGCAAGTACGACTCGGTCTTCTGCGCGAACCAGGGCGCCCCCGCCGAGCGGCTCGCGGCGTTCCTCGCGGCCGTGCGGGAGGTCTACGCGAGCGCCATGAGCGAGGAGGCGCTCCGGTACCGCGAGCACCGCGGGCTCCTCGACCGCGACGAGCAGATGGCGATCCTCGTGCAGCGGGTCTCGGGGGCGGTGCGCGGGTCGCTCTTCTTCCCGCAGGCGGCCGGCGTCGCGCTCTCCTACAACCCGTGGGTCTGGTCCAAGGAGATCGATCCCCACGCCGGCCTCGCGCGGCTCGTCTTCGGCCTCGGCACCCGGGCGGTGGACCGCGCCGACGACGACTACACGCGGCTCGTCGCGCTGAACGCCCCCTCCCGCCGGCCGGAGGCGAGCCTCGACGACGCGAGCGAGCACGCGCAGCGGCGCGTGGACGTGCTCGACCTCGAGGCGAACCGCTTCGCCTCGCTCACGCTCGAGGAGGTCGTGCGGCGCGCGCCGGACGTCCCCCTCGACCTCTTCGCGACGCCGCGGCGGGGCGCGCCCCCAATCCTCACCTTCGAGCGGCTCCTGTCCGCGACGCCGTTCGTCGAGGACCTGCGCGAGGTGCTGAGCACCCTCGCCCGCGCCTACCGCTTCCCGGTCGACGTCGAGTTCACGCTCAACGTGCTCCCGGGCGGACAGCTGCGGCTCAACGTCGTGCAGTGCCGGCCGCTCCAGGTGAAGGAGGGCGGGACCATCGTCGCGCCCCCGACGGACCTGGCGGCGGACGCGGTCTACCTCGAGAGCCGCGGGCCCGTGGTGGGCCAGTCCACGCACGCGCGGGTGGACCGCGTCGTCCTCGTCGACCCCGACGCGTACGAGGGGCTCGCGACCCAGGACCGCTACGAGGTCGCGCGCGTGATCGGGCGGGTGACGCGCCTCGAGCCGGCGGGGACGCGGCGGATCCTGCTCCTCGGGCCCGGGCGGTGGGGGACGAGCACGGTCGCCCTCGGGGTCCCGGTCACCTTCGCCGAGATCCAGCGCGTCTCCTCGATCTGCGAGATCGTGAAGGCCCGGATGAACGTCGTCCCGGACGTGTCGCTCGGGTCGCACTTCTTCAACGACCTCGTCGAGGCGAACATGCTCTACCTCGCGGTCTACCCGGACCGCCCGGGGTACCGGCTCGCGGAGGAGGCGCTCCGGGCCGAGCCGAACCGGCTCCCGGAGCTCCTCCCGGACGACGCGCGGCTGGCGGACGTCTTGCGCGTCGTCGACTTTCCGCGCGCGGGCGACGCCCGGGCCCTCTGGCTCAACGCGAGCTGCATCGACCAGCGGGTGCTCTGCTACCTCGCGCCCGCGTCGGCCCACGCCCGCCCCGCGGGAGAGCCCGTCAGCGCGGCGTGAAGACGACGTCGCGCCTCGCGTTCTGACCACATCCGAGGACGATTCCGCCGCTCGCCGCATACGAGCTAAACGGTCGGTGCGACTGCAATTTTCACTTTTGGCGTGCGACATCCTTACGCGTGTCATACTGACTGTGCAAAGTTGTCGCGCAGGGGCTGCGTTCCGGGGGGAACACAGGCCGAACCGCTGACGAGGACCTCGAGATGACGATCGCCGCCTCGCTTCCGAAGCTTGCGACGCCGACCTCCCCGCCCGCCGCGTCGCCGTCGCCCGCGGTCGTTCCGGCGCTCACGCCGGCGCCGTCGCTCGCCGCCGCGCCGCTCCGTCCCGCGCTCACGCCCGCGCCGGGGCGCATCGGCACGCTCACTCCG
>JAHWYA010000328.1 GCA_020028115.1 Anaeromyxobacter sp. | reverse complement strand
TCCGCGACGAGCGCCATCGCGGCGAGCGAGACGAGCGCAGGGAGCGCGGCGGCGAGCGCGAAGCGGCGGCGCATGGGATCGGCATGGTAACCCGATCACGTGGACGTGGACGTGGAGGTGGACGTGGACGGGTGCTTTCCTCGACGTCGTCCAGATCGCTCACGACCACGACCACGCCGACGACCACGACCACGTGTTCAGGGGACCTCGCAGTTCTCCTCCAGGAACTCCCGGATCACGGGGTAGACCACCTCCGGCGCGTCGCGGCCGAGGAGGACGTCCGCGTGGCCGTAGTCGCGGCCGGAGCTCCAGTAGCGCCTCGGGCCGCCCCAGCGCTGGAACGCCGCCTCGACCACGGCCGGCGGCGCGAGGCCGTCCTTCTCCCCCGCGATGAAGAGCGCGGGCTGGGTGCACGCCGGGAACAGCGCGCGGTAGTCCACCGCGCCGTCGCAGGACCGGAACGTGTCGTCGCGGACGCAGGCGGCGAACTGCTCGAGGACCCCCGGCTGCAGGTCCTCGATCGCGTTCGCGAGCAGCCGGCGGTAGACCGGGCGCTCCACGTTCCGCATGTTGATCGAGAGCTCGAGCAGCGACGGGTGCCAGTACCCCGAGAACGGCGCGGCGGCCCGCGCGAGGAGGCGGAGGTGCCGGCCGAGCCCGAGCCGGCGGAGCTCGACCAGGGCGCGGAGCCGCGGCTGCGCGTCGAAGTGGGCGGGACCCGCGAGCGCCACGAGCGCGCGGATCCGCGTCGGGTGGAGCGCGCACGCCGCCATGCCGAGGATCGCGCCCTGGCTGTGGCCGACGTAGAGCACCTCGTCCGAGCCGGTCGCCTCGCGGATCCGGTCGAAGGCGGCCGGGAGGTCCTCATCGAGGTACGTGTCGAGCGTCCAGCGCGAGGTGGGCCCCCGCCGCGAGCCGCCGTGGCCGCGCAGGTCGAGCGCGAAGCAGTCGAACCCGGCCGCGGAGAGGTGGGCGGCGATCGAGTAGCGCTCGACCCCGAAGTCGAACGCCTGCCGGTTCATCGCGATCCCGTGGACGAGGAGCACCGGCGGCCGGCGCGGCGGCGCGCGCGGGCGCCGGCGGGCGAGGGCGAGGCGCCACCCGTCGCGCGTCCCGGCCACGAGGAGCTCGTCCTCGTGCCCCGGCGCGTCGAGCTTCCACCGCCAGAAGAGGACGTGCGCGATCGCGAGGACCGCGAGGACGGCGAGCGCAATGAGGACTCCGGCGGAGGGCACACGGCGATTCTACGGGACGGGCGCGCGCGATCGGGGGGCCCGCCACGGGCGGGGCGCTGCGGCTCCGGACCGCACGCGTGCATGGCCTGCCCGTTGCACATTCCCTCGATACGTCGAACGAGACGGCGACCGCGGCGCGAGCCGGGGCCGCGGCTCGCTCGGCCGTGCAAGAAGGAGCGGAGCAGCGAGGTGAGACCTGTTCGGGGAGCGGGCAACACGCAGCCCGGGATCCGAGCAACAAGGTTGACCGGCCGGAGCAGCGGGGTTTAGCGTCAACTTCAACCATTCGTAAGGGGTGCGCCGTGAAGAAGGTCGAAGCCATCATCAAGCCGTTCAAGCTGGACGAGGTGAAGCAGGCGCTCTCCGAGGTCGGGGTGGCCGGGCTCACCGCCACTGAGGTGAAGGGCTTCGGCCGCCAGAAGGGGCACACGGAGCTCTACCGCGGCGCCGAGTACGTCGTGGACTTCCTCCCGAAGGTGAAGGTCGAGGTCGTCGTCGCCGACAGCATCGTCGGCCGCGTCGTGGAGGCGATCGAGCGGGCCGCGAAGACCGGCCGGATCGGCGACGGGAAGATCTTCGTCGTGCCGATCGAGGAGGTCATCCGGATTCGCACCGGCGAGCGCGGCGAGGACGCGCTCTAGCCGGCGGGCGGGCGCTTGTCGCGGTCCGGCAAGGCTCCTCCGCTCCCGGCGCCGCTCGCCCGGGCGGCCCTCGACTCGGTCGCGGACGCGATCGTGGTCGTGGGCTCGGACGGCGGCGTGCTGCACCTCAATCCGGCGGCGGAGGAGCTGTTCGGCCGCAGCCGCGAGCGCGCGCTCGAGCTGCCGATCCGGGCCCTGCCCGGCGGCGCGCAGCTCGCCATGCTCGCGGATCGCGCTCGCGTCTCCCAGGAGACGCAGTCGAACGACTTCCCGTCCCCGCGCGACGCGGGCGTCCCCATCTCCGTCGAGGCGAACCCGCTCCTCGACGGCGCGGCCTGCGTCGGCACCGTGCTCGTGCTGCGCGTCCCGCGCACCTCCGAGCGCGCCCTCGACTTCGAGGCCCTCGCGGCGGGCCTCGCCCACGAGATCAAGAACCCCCTCGCCGGGCTGCAGGGCTCGGCGGAGCTCCTCGCCCGCGAGGCGGAGGGGCCCGCACGCGAGTACGCGCAGGTGATCGCCCGCGAGGCGAAGCGCGTGGACGGGCTCGTCCGCGAGCTCCTCGATCTCGCGCGCCCCGCGGTGCTCCAGACGGCGCCGGTCGACGTGCACACCGTCCTCGGCGACGTGGCGGTCCTCGCGCGCGGGATCCCGGGCGCGGACCGCGTCACGTTCGTCGAGCGGTACGACCCGTCGCTGCCGGCCGTCCTCGGCGACGAGGAGAAGCTGAAGCAGGTGATCCTGAACCTCGTCCGGAACGCGCTCGACGCCGTCTCCGGCCGCGCCGGCGCGACGGTCACGTTCGAGACGAGCGTCGCGCCGCTGCGCCTGCGCCAGGCGAGCGGGCGGACGCGCCCCCTCGCGCGCCTCTCGATCCAGGACAACGGCGCCGGGATCTCCGAGCCGATGCTGCAGCGCCTCTTCACGCCGTTCGCCACGTCGAAGCCGGCCGGCACCGGCCTCGGCCTCGCCATCTCGCGCCGCATCGTCGAGGCGCACGGCGGACGCATCGAGGTGAAGAACCGGGCGGCCGGCGGCGCGGAGGCGAACGTCTACCTCCCGCTCGACGTCCCCTGAGCGGTCCGGGGGACCCCTCCGCGCTGGCGCTACCTGCCGCAGCCCCCCTCGGGTGCTGAGCTGGCCCCATCCTTGCTTTAGGGTGACCGAAGATCGAGCATCCCTGCCCCGGAGGAAGTGTTGCGCAAGGTCCTCATCGTCGACGACGAGCCGTCGGTCCGCTTCGTCCTGGGCCGCACGTGCGAGCGCGCCGGAGTGCCGTTCGAGGAGGCGGGCAGCGCCGAGGAGGCCCGCGAGAAGCTGCGCGCGCTCGGGGGCGGCAAGGACGGCGTCGGGCTCGTGCTGCTCGACGTCCGCCTCCCTGGCGACGACGGCCTGAAGCTCCTCGGGGAGATCGGCGGCCGCACCGACTCGCCGTTCGTGGTCGTGATGACGGCCGAGGACACCATGCGCTCCGCCGTCGAGGCGATGAAGCGCGGCGCCGCCGACTACCTCGGCAAGCCCTTCGACCTCGCCCGCGTCGAGCGGATCGTGAAGGACCTCGCGTCCGCGGCGCCGGACCACGCCGACGGCCACGAGGAGCCCACCCCCTCCGGCATCGAGGCGGAGATCGACCCGAACGCCGAGCCGCGCCGCTACCGCGACGTGGCGCTCCCGGAGACCCTCATCGGCCGCTCCGCGGCGATGGTCGAGGTCTACAAGGAGATCGGCCGGGTCGCGCGGACGGAGATGACCGTCCTGCTCACGGGCGAGTCGGGCACCGGCAAGGAGCTCGTCGCGCGCGCGATCCACGCGAACTCCACCCGCTCGCGCGGCCCCTTCATCACGGTCAACATGGCCGCGATCCCGAAGGACCTCGCGTCCGCGGCGCCGGACCACGCCGACGGCCACGAGGAGCCCACCCCCTCCGGCATCGAGGCGGAGATC
>JAHWYA010000327.1 GCA_020028115.1 Anaeromyxobacter sp. | reverse complement strand
GGCATTGGACCTAGACCTGGTCCTGGAACCAATCAGACCGGTTCTTGGTCGAAGTCGAAGTCAAGGTCGAGGTCGAGGTCCACGTCCAGGACCAGGTCCAACTCCAGGTCCAGGTCGGCTACCCGACCCGCCTCAGCACCAGGCACTTGAGATACCGCCCCTCCCTGAACTGCAGCGAGACGGGGTGATCCGGCGGCTGCCGCGTCTCCTGCACGAGCTGGAGGTCGACGCGCCCCTTGAACGCCGCCTCCTTCACCGCGTCCGTGAACTGCTCGGCGGTGACGCGCGCCGAGCAGCTCGCCGTCACGAGCAGCCCGCCCGGCGCGAGCACCGCGAGCGCCGCGCGGTTCAGCGACGCGTAGCCCGCGAGCGCCGCCTCCACCGCGCGCTGCGACTTCGCGAACGCGGGCGGGTCGCAGACGACGAGGTCGAAGCGCCGCCCCTCGCGCTTGTAGCGGGCGAGGAGCTCGAAGCAGTCCTCCTTCGCGAACGCGTGGTCGGCCATGTCGAGGCCGTTCGCCCGGAAGTTCTCGCGCGCGAGGTCGATCGCGTCCGCGTCCACGTCCACCGAGACGACGTGGCGTGCGCCGCCGAGGGCGGCCGCGACGGAGAAGCCGCCGGTGTACGAGAACAGGTTCAGGGCCTCCGGGCGGCCGCGCGCGAGCTCGCGCACCATCCGCCGGTTCTCGCGCTGGTCGAGGAAGTGGCCGGTCTTCTGCCCCCGCCGCACGTCGACGAGCACCTTCATCCCGTGCTCGTCGATCTCGATCCGCTCGGGCGGCTCCGCGCCCCAGAGCACCCGGCCGGCGGGCGCGCCGCCCTCCTCCTCGTCGTCGTCGCGCGGGATCTCGTCGCGGCCGTACACGCCGGCGAGCCCCTCCACCTCGGCCCGCAGCGCCTCGACGATCGCCGCGCGGTGCGGCGTGAGCCCCGCCGAGTAGAGCTTCACGACGGCGAAGCGGCCGTAGAGGTCGGCGACGACGCCCGGGAGCCCGTCCGACTCGCCGTGGACGAGCCGGTAGCCGGTGGTCCCGTGGACGAGCTCGCGCCGCAGCGCCGCGGCCCGCGCGATGCGGCGGCGCCAGAACGCGGCGTCGACCGCCTCCGCCGGCTCGCGGGTGAGGATCCGGACGGTGATCGCGGAGCGCGGGTCGAAGTACCCGCGGGCGACGAACCGGCCGTCCTCGGTGACGTCCACGACGGCGCCGGGCTCGAGCCCCTTCGGCGCGCGCTCGATCGCCTTCCGGAACACCCACGGGTGGCCGGCGCGCAGGTGCCGCGCGAGGTCCTTCTGGAGCCTCAGCTCCGCGGCTGCCTTCATTCGGTTCTCCTTTCGCGCTTCGCGCGCGAGAAGTTCCCGACGACGAGCCCGGGCCGCGCCGCCCGGAGCGCCGCGACCAGGGCGCGGATGCCGATGGGGCGCCCGCCCGCGCCGCTGCCGCGCGCCACCTCGACGTACACGTCCGGATCGATGGCGAGCGGGCGCGTCTGCACCTGGTCGACGCCGGTCCGCGCGACGAGGCGGCAGAGCCGCTCGACCTCGCCCTCGCGGTCCGTGACGCCGGGGAAGGTGAGGAGGTTCAGGGCGACGTACGCGCCGGCGGCCTTCGCGGCGCGGATCGAGCGGGCGACGTCGGCGAGCCCGTACCCACGCGGCCGGTAGTACGCGGCGTAGAGGTCGGGGGACGCGGAGTTGAGCGAGACGCGCGCCGAGTCGAGCCCGGCGCGGACGAGGCGGCGGAGGGCGGCGGGCAGCGAGCCGTTCGTGTTCGCGTGGATGGAGCCGCGAGCCGTCGCGGCGCGGACGAGCCGGATGGCGCGCTCGATCTCCTTCCAGCGCACGAGCGGCTCGCCCTCGCAGCCCTGCCCGAAGCTCACCATCACCTTGCCGCGCGCGCGGGTGAGGTGGCGGATCGCGACCTCCGCCATCTCCTCCGCCGTGGGCGCGACGGCGATCCGCTCGTGGCTCGAGGGTGGCATCCCGTCCTGCGTCTCGGAGAGGCAGCCGACGCAGGCCGCGTTGCACGCCGCGGAGGACGGGATCGCCCCCTCGTCGCGCAGGTAGAACGTGTTCTGGGCGGTGAAGCAGCGCCACTCGAGCGCGCAGCGCGAGAGCTGCCGGTAGATCGGGTTCGCGCTCGCGGCGAGCGTCCCCTCGACGATGCGGGGGAGGTCCGGCGTCGAGTGCGCGGCGGGGCTCCAGTGGCGGCGCCGGTCGGTGTGGAGCGCCCAGACCACCGGCGCGTCCCCGTCGAGCGCGGCGGCGGTGTACGCCCACTGCGGCAGGACCGGCGTCCCCTCCACGGTCGCGAGCGCCGGCCGCGACGCCGCGGGCAGGAAGGTGCGCGTCCAGCCGGGCGGGAGGGTCGCGCCGACCGCGTGGGGCACGAGCGTCCGGCGGCCGACCTTCACCTCCCGCAGGACGACGACGGCGCCCGTCGCGCGGTCGACGCCGACGGGGCGGCGCCCGGGGAGCATCGTCAGGGTCGCGCCCGGGGGGAGCGGGACGGGGCGCTCCGAGGGGGGCGAGACGTCGTCACCGCTCCGCACCGCGGCGAGGAGGTCGGGGTGGTCGTAGACCCGCCCGCGGTCGTCGGCGAAGAGGAGCCTCGTCTGCATCGGAGCCCCGGAGGGCGCGGCGGTTCTACCACGCCGGATCTCGCTTCGCCGCACGCGGAACCGGAGGGGCGGTGGCCTCGGTGGCCTTACTCTCGGTGGCCTTACTCTCGGTCGGGCGGAGGAGCGTCTCCGGGGGTCCGGACGGACGGCGCCCTCCCCGGCCTGGCTCCTTCCGCCGGGTCAGGCGGGACCCGGCTCGATCCGGTAGGATCCGCTCGCGATTTCGGCTCGAAGCCGGCTCGCACTCCGGGCGCCCTGCCGTGGGGAGGACCACCGGGAATCCGGGCGGCCGCTCCGCCGTTCTAACGCTTGGGCGCGGGAATTCCGGCGGCAGCACCGCGAGAGTCGTCCTATACCGACGAACGGGAGACCAGGGACCTGATGTTCGATCTGAGACAGACCGACATGACGCGCGGGGAGTTCGAGGAGCTCGCGCTGAAGCACCTCGACCCGCTGTACGCCGCCGCGCTCCGGCTCACCAAGAACGACCGCGACGCGGAGGACCTCGTCCAGGACACGTTCCTGCGGGCGTACCGCTTCTTCGACAAGTTCGAGCGCGGCACCAACATGAAGGCCTGGCTCTTCAAGATCCTGACGAACACGTTCATCAACCGGTATCGCCGATCGGTGAAGGAGCGGAACATCGTCGAGGGGTCCGAGCGCGAGGCGGTGCACGAGCGGTTCGTCTCGCGCGAGGCGGCCGAGTACGCGGCCAACCCCGAGCAGTACTTCTTCGACCGGCTCCTCTCGGACGACGTCCTGAAGGCGGTCGACTCGCTCCCCATCGACTTCCGGCTCGTCGTCATCCTCGCCGACCTCCAGGAGTTCTCGTACAAGGAGATCGCCGAGATCCTCGACGTGCCGGTCGGCACCGTCATGAGCCGCCTCTACCGCGGCCGGCGCCTCCTCCAGAAGGCGCTCGCGGGGTACGCCGTCCTCTCCGGCGTGTTGCAGGACGTCGGCGAGGATGGGAGCATCGACCTCGAGACGTACCGGAAGCGCCGCGGCAAGTCGGCCTGACCCCGCTTCGGCGAAGACCCCATGGCGATCGAACCCAGCCCGAGCGCAGCGATGGAGTGCGGCGACCTCGCGCGGTCGGTGGACGCGTACCTCGACGGCGAGTTCGACGCGCGCGAGCGCGCCGAGGCGGACGTCCACCTCGCCCGGTGCGAGGGCTGCCGCGCCCTCGTCGACGCCCAGGCGCGGCTCCGCGCCGCGCTCCGCGA
>JAHWYA010000326.1 GCA_020028115.1 Anaeromyxobacter sp. | reverse complement strand
GGGCGGGGCGGTGATCGTCGGATTGGTTGCGTTTCGCGTGGCGCGCAGGCGCACGACCGCATTCCTGGGAGGCACGATGGGACTTCCCGCCGAGCGGCGGGTTGACCGGCGGCTGATACTGGGGCCACATGCAGCAGGCGCTCGGTGTCGACGAGCGCGCCCGGAGGAACCCGGGGCTCGTGAAGGACGACCCCTACGGCGACGGCTGGCTGTTCCTCATCGCGCCCAAGGACGACGGCTGGCTCGGGCTGCCCACCGGCGAGTGGGGCCACGCGTGGGTCGCCTGCGAGCGGCGGCGGCTCGCGCGCTTCGTCGAGGAGGAGCTCGGCTACGCGGCGGCGGACGGGGGCGAGCTCGTCGCCCCGGCGCCCGCGCTCCTCGGCGAGGACGCGTGGCGTCGCATCGTCGCTGCGTTCCTCCACGCGGCGTAAGAGCGGGGGGACACTCGCCTTCGGCTCGCGCCCCCCCGATCCCCCCGCTCGCTCTGGGGCAGGCTCATCCGCCTGCCCCTGCGCTCGCAGGCATCACTCCCACGCGTAACGCGCCGTCTCGAGGACGCGGTCGCCGAGGGCGAGGGTGCCGCCCTCGTCGGGCGCGTCCACGGACGCGAGCGCGCGCCGGATGCGGCGTCGCGCCTGGGCGGTGAAGGCGGTCAGCATCGCGCGGTCGGGCGCGGCGGCCGCCTCGCCGTGGTCCTCGACCCGCGTCGAGACGCGGGAGAGGATCGCCGCCAGCGCGAACAGGTCGATCATGGCGTCGGCGAGCGCGCGGCACGCGAGCTGCGCCTCGACGACCTTCTTCCCGTGGCGGCGCAGGAGGCGGTCGGCGGCGAGCGCGAGCTCGCGCGCCTGCTGCTCGAACGCCTTCGCCTCCTCGGCGAGCGGACCCGCGACGAGCGTGAAGCGCCCCTTCTCTCGCGGGAGCCCGGCGGCGAGCGAGGCGCGCCGCTTCGCGTAGTCGGAGAGGAGCCCGAAGCCCTTCACCGGGTCGGCGAGGACGCCCTTCATCGAGTGCGGGAGGTCCTTCAGCTCGTCCACGACGTCATTCACCGCGGCGAGCGCGATGAACAGCCGGAGGATCTCGTTCGTCCCCTCGAAGATCCGGTTGATGCGGCTGTCGCGGAGCGCGCGCTCGTACGGGAGCTCGCGCATGTAGCCCGCGCCGCCGGCGATCTGCAGCGCCTCGTCGGCGGTGCGCCAGAGCGCCTCGCTCGCGAGCACCTTCGAGATCGCCGACTCGACGGCGAGCTCCTCGTAGCCGCGGTCGACGAGCCCGGCGACGAGGTTCACGACGCTCTCCGCGGCGTAGCAGTCGAGGGCCATCTGACCGAGCTTCTGGCGGATGGTCTCGAAGGAGGCGATGGGCCGGCCGAACTGGCTCCGCTCGCGGGCGTGCCGGGATGCGAACTCGATGAGCCGCTTCATCCCGCCGACGGACCCCCCGCCGAGCCCGGTCCGGCCCGCGTTCAGGATCTTCATCGCGACCTTGAACCCCTTGCCCACCTCGCCGAGCACGTTCGTGGCCGGGACGCGCACGTCCTCGAACGTCACGGTGGTCGTGGACGAGGCGCGGATCCCCATCTTGTCCTCGTGGGGCCCGCTCGAGACGCCCTTCAGGTCGCGCGTCACGATGAACGCGGTGATGTGGCCGCGCCCCTCGAGCGAGGTCTTCGCGAACACCGTGAAGAACTCGGCGAACCCGCCGTTCGTGATCCAGAGCTTCTCGCCGTTCAGGATCCAGTCGTCCCCGTCGCGCACGGCCGTCGTGCGGATGCCGGCGGCGTCGGAGCCGGCGCCCGGCTCGGTCAGGCAGAAGGCGGCGACGAGCTCGCCCGTCGCGAGCCGCGGCAGGAAGCGCGCGCGCTGCTCGTCCGTGCCGAAGAGGAGGAGGCCGCGCATGCCGATGGAGCTGTGCGCCCCGACGGTCACGGCGACCGAGCCGTCGTACCGCGCGAGCTCCTGGACGACCCGCGAGTAGGCCGCGGTCCCGAGCCCCAAACCGCCGTGGCCCTCGGGCACGACGAGCCCGAAGAGCCCCGCGTCCTTGAGCTCGCCGATGAAGGACGGCGGGAACTCCCCCGCGACGTCCCAGGCGCGGAAGTCCTTCTCGCGCGGGCCGAGCATCGCCTTCAGGGTCGCGGCGATCGCGGCGAGGGTCTCCCGCTCCTGCGCGGTGGGCTCGGGGAAGGGGAGGATGATCTCCTCCTCGATCTCGCCGAGGCAGAGCGAACGCATGAAGCTCGCTGTCTTCTTGTCGGGCATGGAGCCCTCCGAATCGGTTGACTCGCGAATCATAACGCGGTGCGCCAAGGACGGGAACCCCTGTCGAATGGAACTCCGGTACGGATCGGGTGTTGGATCAGGCGAGACCTCCCAGGAGCCCCCCGTGCGCACGTTCGCCCGCCTGCTCATCCTCATCGCCACCGTACCCTCTCTCGCCCTCGCGGGGGACCTCCCGCGCGATCGTGCCGAGCGCCGCCAGGACCGGCGGGAGCTCCGGCAGGACCGCCGCGAGCTCCGCGACGACCGGCGCGATCTCGCCCGGCTCGAGGGGCTGCTCGCGAGCTTCGACCGCTCCCGCGCCAGCCGGGACCGGGCGGGACTCCGCGCCGTGGACGACGCCGTGCGCGCGGAGCTTGCCGAGGAGCAGGCCGAGACCCGGGTCGAGGCCGCGCGGGATGGCGCCGAGCTCCGGCGCGACCTTCGCGAGGTGCGCTCCGAGCGTCGCGAGGTCCTCGACGACGTACGGCGCGGCGACGGCGCCGAGGCGCGGCGCGACGGGCGCGACCTCCGGGACGACCGGCGCGATCTGCGCGACGACGTGCGCGACGCCCGCGTCGAGCAGGCGTACGCCGCACGCCGTGCCGCGATCGCGTCCGAGTGGCAGATGCTCCGCGGGCGCCTGGCCCCGCCGGAGCTCGATCACAAGCGGATGCTGCTGGTCGAGCTCGTCGGGCTCGCCCGCGGCGAGCTCGGCGAAGATCGGCAGGAAGCCCGCGAGGACCGGCGCGAGCTGCGGGAGGACCGGCGGGAGACCCGCGAGGACTTCCGCCGGTAGATCCCGGGCGGGGCCCCCGTCCCACGCTGAAGGGGTTGCATGATCGGTCGAACGCGGGCTATTCGATCCCCATGGAGCGGCGGAACCCGTCCGAGTACCGGGACCCCCTCTTCGCGGCGAAGGGGCTCCTCGAGTTCAAACCGTGGATGCTGGCGCTCGCGGTGTTCCTCGCGTGCGCGCTCGGCGTCGCGGTGATGGAGCAGTTCGGCGACTCGCGCTCGGTGTGGGCGCAGGCCTCGCCGCGGCCCGCTCCGTAGGGACCGCGAGCTACCGGCGGCTCGCGCGACCTTTCGTCGCCGTCCGCCGCGTCGCCTTCGCAGCCTTCCGCTGCTGCGCCGTCTTCGTCGGCGCGCGCCGCGCGCTCGCCTTGCGCTTCGCGGGCGCCGCCCTCGCCTTCACCGCCTTCTTCGGAGGCCTGCGCTGCGCGGAGGCCTTGGTCTTCACGCCCGCCTGCACCTTCACGGCCTTCTTCGCCGGAGCGCGCTTCGCCGGTGCCCGCTTCGCCGGGGCGGGCGCCGCCGCCGTGGCCGCGGGGACGTCCACCGCGTAGTTCCGCGAGCCCGAGCTTCGCCCCGTCTTGCACCACTCCGCGAACTCCTCCGAGTCGCGGAACATCGCGGCGAGCGCAGGGTCCGACGCGCGGCTGTACCCGCGGCGGACGACCTCCTTCGCGGGGAACGTTCGTTCACGGTGCGTCACGACCTCGACCACCTCGGCGCCGGCCACGAACTCGGGGCGGTAGGCGCGCCGGACGCGCGGCGGCGGCGCGGACTCCACGAGCTGCAGGAC
>JAHWYA010000325.1 GCA_020028115.1 Anaeromyxobacter sp. | reverse complement strand
CGGTCCCGCGCCCGCCGCGCGCCGGATCCGCGAGCCACTCCACGTCCGCCCGCGCCCGCGCCGGATCGAAGCCGCGCTCCGGCGGGGGGTGCGCCGCGAGGCGCGGGCCGCAGGCGGCGACGAGGACGGCGATGAGGAGACCGGCGGTGGAGGGCATGCTCGCCTTAGATAGCGCCGGCCGGCCTTGCGCGGGGGGCCCCGGGCGTGTAAAGAAATTCCCTTCGCCATGCGCAGGACGTTCTTCAAGTCCAAGATCCACCGCGCGACCGTGACGCAGGCCGACCTCGACTACGAGGGCTCGGTCACGATCGACGAGGATCTCATGGACGCCGCCGGCTTCTGGAACTACGAGGCGGTCCACATCTGGAACATCACGCGCGGGACGCGCCTCCAGACCTACGCCATCAAGGGCCAGCGGGGGTCCGGCGTCATCTGCATCAACGGCGCGGCGGCGCACCTCAACAAGCCGGGCGACATGGTGATCCTCGCGACCTTCGCGGAGCTCGAGGAGTCCGAGGCGCGCAGCTTCGCCCCGAAGGTCGTGCTCGTGGATCGGCAGAACAAGATCGTCTTGAAGGACGCCGTCGAGGTTGCTGGCCCCGACCGCCGGGTGCTCGCATGACGGTGTTTCTTTGGCGCCGCTGACGTGCGGCCCGTCCCCGATCTCGAGACGTTCCGCTCCCTCTGCAAGCCCGGCCGCGCGGTCCCCGTGCGCGTCGAGGTGGACGCGGACACCGAGACGCCGGTCTCGGCGTTCCTGAAGCTCGCGCGCGGCAAGCGCCAGGCGTTCCTGCTGGAGTCGGTCGAGGGCGGCGAGCGCAGCGCCCGGTTTTCCTTCCTCGGCGCCGGCCCGCGCACGACGCTCCGCTGGAAGCTCGGCGATCGCGGGGACCCCCTCGCCGCCGTCCGCGCCGCGCTCGCCTCGCACCGCGCGGTCCGCGTCCCCGGGTGCCCGCCCTTCGCGGGCGGCCTCGTCGGCCACGTCTCCTACGACGCGGTGCGCCTGTTCGAGCCGCGCGTCCCCATCTCGAAGGCGGACGAGCTCGGGTTCCCCGACGTCCTCCTCATGGACTTCGACGAGGTGGTGGCGTTCGACAACCTGCGCCACTCGCTCCACGTGGTCTGCGAGGTCCGCTGCGAGCGGGGCGACGACCCGCGCGCGCTGTACGAGCGAGCGATCCGGCGGATCCGTGCGCGCCTCAGGGACCTCGCGCGGCCGCTCGTCGAGCAGCGGCCGCGGCGCTCCGCCCGGCCCGCCGTGCTCACGCCGCGCGTCGCGAAGCGCGACTACCTCGCCGCCGTCGACCGCGCGAAGGAGTACGTGAAGGCGGGCGACTGCCAGCAGATCGTGCTCTCGCAGCGGTTCGACGCCGAGGTCTCGGTGCCGCCCTTCGAGATCTACCGCGCGCTCCGGCGCGTGAACCCGTCGCCGTACCTCTTCTTCCTCCAGGACGGCGACCGGGCCCTCGTCGGCTCCTCGCCCGAGACGCTCATCAAGCTCCAGGGCGGCGAGGTGACGCTCCGGCCCATCGCCGGGACGCGCCGGCGCGGCGCGGACGCCGGCGAGGACCAGGCGCTCGAGGCGGAGCTGCGGGCCGACCCGAAGGAGAACGCCGAGCACGTCATGCTCGTCGACCTCGGCCGGAACGACGTCGGCCGGGTGTCCGCCACCGGCTCGGTGCGCGTCACCCAGCTCAAGACGATCGAGCGGTACTCGCACGTGATGCACCTCGTGTCGGAGGTGAAGGGGCGGCTCGCGGACGGGCTGTCGGCGCTGGACGTCCTCCAGGCCGGGTTCCCCGCGGGGACGGTCTCCGGCTCGCCCAAGGTCCGCGCGATGGAGATCATCGACGAGCTCGAGCCCGCGCGGCGCGGCCCCTACGCCGGCGCGGTCGGGTACTTCGACCGCCGCGGCGACATGGAGATGTGCATCGCGATCCGCACCCTCATGGCGCGCGGCCGGAAGGTCTCGGTCCAGGCGGGCGGCGGGCTCGTGTACGACTCGGTGCCAGAGGCCGAGTACCAGGAGACCCTCAACAAGGCGCGGGCGGTCTTCACCGCCGTCGCCCAGGCGGAGTCGCGCCTCCTCGACGCGGTGGCGCTTGCCCCCGGATCTCCATCGCCCCGCGCAGCGGGGCTGGGGAGGGGGCTTGTCCCCGGATCTCCATCGCCACGCGCAGCGGGGCTGGGGAGGCGGCGTGCCCCCGCGACCGCGCGGCGCCGCGCCGCGGGAGGCCGCCGATGAGCCGCCCCGCCCGCGTGGTCCTGATCGACAACTACGACAGCTTCACCTTCAACCTCGTCCAGTACCTGGGAGAGCTCGGCGCGGACGTCGAGGTCTTCCGCAACGACGCGATCGACGTCGCCGGGATCCGCGCGCGGACGCCGGACGCCCTCGTCCTCTCCCCGGGGCCGTGCACGCCGGACGAGGCGGGGGTCACGCTCGAGGCGATCCGCGCGCTGGCGGGGACGCTGCCCATCCTCGGCGTCTGCCTCGGGCACCAGGCCATCGGCCAGGCGTTCGGAGGGCGCGTCGTCCGCAACGCGCGGATCGTCCACGGCAAGTCGAGCCCGGTGCGCCACCGCGGCGACGGCATCTACGCGGGGCTCCCCTCGCCGTTCGAGGCGGGCCGCTACCACTCGCTCGTCGTCGAGCGGGCGTCCCTCCCCCGCGCGCTCGCGGTGACGAGCTGGACGGCGGAGGGGGAGATCATGGGGCTCCGCCACCGGCGGCTGGACGTCGAGGGCGTCCAGTTCCACCCCGAGTCGATCCTGACCGTCGAGGGCAAGCGGCTCCTCGGGAACTGGCTCGCGCGCGTCGGCGAACGGAGGGTGTCGTGATCCAGCAGGCCATCCAGAAGCTCATCGGCGGCACGGACCTCACCCGCGTCGAGATGGCGGAGGCGATGAACGAGATCGCCGACGGCGGCGCGACCCCGGCGCAGGTCGGCGCGTTCCTCGCCGCCCTCCGCGTGAAGGGCGAGACGGTCGAGGAGATCACCGGCGCCGCCCAGGTGATGCGGGCCCGCGTCGACCACGTCCACGTCTCCCGCGACGTCTTCGTCGACACGTGCGGGACGGGCGGCGACGGCCGAAACACCTTCAACATCTCGACCACCGCCGCGTTCGTCGTCGCCGGCGCGGGCGTCACCGTGGCGAAGCACGGCAACCGCGCCGTCTCGTCGCGGTCGGGCTCCGCCGACGTCCTCGCCGCGCTCGGCGTGAACGTGGACGCCCCGAAGGAGATCGTCGAGCGCTGCATCGAGGAGGTCGGCATCGGCTTCCTCTTCGCCCCGCGGCTCCACCCGGCCTTCAAGGCGGTGGCGGGCATCCGCCGCGAGCTCGCGGTCCGGACGATCTTCAACCTGCTCGGCCCGCTCGCGAACCCCGCGGGCGCCCGCCACCAGGTGATGGGCGTCTACGAGCCGCGCTGGGTCCCGGTGATCGGTGGCGTCCTCGCGGCGCTCGGCGCCGCCCACGCCTTCGTGGTCCACGGCGAGGGGCTCGACGAGATCGCCGTCACCGGCATGACCCACGTCTGCGAGGTGAAGGCGGGCGCGACCGAGCGGTACGCGATGCTCCCGGAGGACCTCGGCCTGCGGCGGCACCCGGAGGGCGAGATCGCCGGCGGCGACGCCGACCGGAACGCGACGATCCTGCGCGATGTCCTCTCCGGCCAGAAGGGCGCGCCACGCGACGCGGTGCTCGCGAACGCCGCCGCCGCCCTCGTCTGCGGCGGCGCGGCGAAGGACCTGAAGGCGGGCGTCCGGCTCGCCGCCGAGGTCATCGACCGCGGCGCGGCGGCGGAGAAGCTGTCGCGGCTCGTCGCCGCCTCGATCGTGCCGGCATGACGTTCCTCGCCGACATC
>JAHWYA010000324.1 GCA_020028115.1 Anaeromyxobacter sp. | reverse complement strand
GCCTCGCTTCGCGAGGCTCGCGCCCCCCGATCCCCCCGCTCGCTCCGGGGCAGCCTCATCCGGCTGCCCCTGCGCTCGCCGCGCAAACGGCGAGAACGAAGCGTGGAACCCGCGAGGCGCCGGGGCGATTCCTTGTCCGGGGCGGCACCGCGGGGCGGGACGGGCCCGGCCGGCCTCCGCTCACCTGCCGAGGAGCGCGGCGGGCGGAACCCCGAGGGCCTTCGCCATCTTCTCGATCGTCTCGAGCGGCGGCGAACGCTGGCCGCGCTCGAGCATCGACACGTACGAGACGGATATCCCGATCCGGTCTGCGAGCGCCTTCTGTGACAGCTTCTTCTTCGAGCGCAGGCGCCGGACGTTTCCCGCGAACCTGGAAAGGAGATCCATGCTGAACGCTTAGCAAACGGGGGTGGGAGCGACAGCGTCCTTTTCGGGTTGCACCCTGGGCGTATGCACGAATAGTCAGGGTGACGCTCCGGGGACCTGACCTTATGTTCGGGACTTCGGAGGTGACCATGGCAGCGAAGAAGAAGCCCGTCTGGAAGGTCGAGGTCGGCGACGAGGCGCCGGACTTCGAGCTCCCGGCCACGGGCGACGCCGCGGGGAAGGGCGGGCCGGCGAAGCGGGTCCGGCTCTCGTCGTTCCGCGGCAAGAAGAACGTCGTCCTCGCGTTCTACCCGGCGGCCTTCACGCCGGTCTGAACCGTGCAGATGCCCTCGTACGAGGAGGATCTCTCCGAGTTCGAGCGGCGTGACGCCCAGGTCCTGGGCATCAGCACCGACAACGTTCCGACGAACGAGGCGTGGGCGAAGTCGATGGGCGGGCTCTCGTACCCGCTCCTGTCCGACCACTGGCCCCACGGCTTCGTGGCCGCGCTGTACGGCGTGCTGCGCGGCGAGAGCGGGGTGTGCGAGCGGTCGATCTTCGTCGTCGACAGGCAGGGGAAGGTCGCCTACGTCGACGTCCACGACATCAGCGAGCAGCCGCCGACCGACAAGATCATGGCGGCGCTCGACAAGCTGAAGTAGCGCCATGGCGCAGCCCGCCGAGACGCCGAAGCCGCTCGAGCTCTCGAGGTACTGCGTGCCCTACACGCCGTTCGAGCGTCCGCTCGAGGAGACCACCGTCTGCCTCGTCTCGACGGCCGCCGTGCGGACGAAGGACGACGCGCCGTTCGACACCGAGGGTGACACCACCTGGCGCGTCATCCCGGCGGAGGCGGTCGCCGCGGACCTCCGCTACGACGACAGCCACTACGACCACGCCTGCGTCGACCGGGACATGAACTGCGTGTTCCCGATCGACCGCGTGCGCGAGCTCGCCGCCGACGGCTGGGTCGCCGGCCTCACGAAGCGCCACTTCTCGCTCGGCTACAGCCAGGCGCTGCGCGAGCTGCGCGAGCGCACCATCCCGGCCCTCGTCCGCGAGATCGACCGGGAGCGGCCGGGCGCGGTCCTGCTCACCGGTGGCTGACGGCTCTGCCACCGCACGGTGGTCACCGTGCAGCGCGCGATCGAGATGATCGGGATCCCCACGGTCGTCGTGACGGTCGAGCCGGAGGAGACGCGGCAGGCGCGGCCACCCCGGGCCCTCGCCCCCAAGGGGTTCATCGCCGGCCACTCGATGGGTCGCCCGGGCGACGTGGCGCTCCAGAAGCGGATCCTCCAGGACGCCCTCGCCCTCCTCGCCGGGCCGGCCAGACCCGGCGAGGTGGTGGAGCGCGACTATCCGTGATCACCGGCCCGAGTACGCGGTGACGCCGCCGGGTCCCAGCCGGCTCGCGGCGTGGGCGACGTAGACGATCCGCGGCGAGGCCCAGCGGTCGATCTGGATCGCGCGCACCGGCGCCTGCGCGGCGAACGCGGGCGGCGAGGCGTCCTCGATCGTCCACCAGCCGCCGTTCCAGCGGCCGAACCCGCCCCACCCGAACCCGACCCACACCGAGCCGTCCGACGGATCGCAGGCCACCGCGCTCGCGCTGCCGCCCTTCCCTCCGGGCAGCGAGAGGTACGAGATGCTGCCGTCCGGCGCGCGGCGGGCGAGCCCGTGGAGGTTCGACGCGATCCAGAGCGTGCCGTCGTCGCAGAACGACAGCGACGAGACCGCGTCCATCCAGCGCGGGTCGGTCGCGTCGTAGTCGGCGGGATTCGGCGGGCGCGCGTCCGGCCAGACGTCGAGGTGCGAGTCGATCTCGGTGAGCCGCCACGGCGGCCACATGGGCGCGTTCCACCCGTCGGCGATGGACCCCGCGCCGCGCTTCGACGCGAGCCGCGTCTCGTTCGCCGCCCAGGGGTCCCCCGTGGTCGGGTCGATCGCGAGGGCGCTCGTCGTCCCGGCGGTGAAGGCGAGCTGCTTCGTGCCGCCGATGGTCGCCCACACCGTCATCGCGGGGTGGTCGTGCTCCCAGACGAAGCGCCGATCCGCCGTCCCCGGGTAGCTCGAGGTCTCGTCCACCCAGCCGCGCCGGTCGGGGTTCGCGACGAGGAGGTTGAACGAGCCGTGCGTGCCGGCCATCCACACGTCGCCGTAATGGAGCGTCCCCGCCCGGTGGTTCACCGCGACGCGGAGGATCTGGCGGACCTTGCGCCGGCCCTTCTCCCAGGTCGCGTCGCCGATCGAGCAGGGTCCCGCGGTGTGGTCCATGCAGAACTGGTGCGGCAGGCCCGAGACCTGGACGTGGCGCTTCTTCACGAGCAGCTCGCCGTCGAACGAGAGGACGTCCGCGCCGCCGGAGTCGAGCCACCAGTCCGGATCGGAGTCGCCGTCCGTCCCGAGCCCCTGGAGCCCGACCACCGCGACGCCCGGCGCGCCGCCGCCAGCCGACACGATCGGGCACGCCGTCGTCTTCCCCTCGTCGCAGTTCCGGGTGATCCCCACCGAGCCCGGATCGAACCGCCGGAACGCGGCGTCCCCCCGCTTCTTGGCGAGGAGCACGTCGCCCGCGGCGACGTAGACGTTGCCCGCCTCGTCCGCGGTCACGTCCCAGACGTCGGGCGCCATCCCCTGCGCCGCGCCGTAGAAGGTGAACCCGTCCTTCGAGAGCGTCGGCGTCGCGGTCGGGGGTCCCCCCTTCGCCGCCGACGCGGGCGCCGGGCCGTCACCGCACCCCACCAGCGCGGCCGCGCACGCCGCGGCGGCGCCCCACCGGAGCATCGACATTCGGTCCTCCCCCTCGCGGCGCCGACGCGCGCCGCCCCGCCGGAAACCTGGACCGGCGGCGGCCCCTGGCCAAGGCACTCGGCGGGGGGCCGCTCACCTCACCTCCGGTCGGTGCTCGCCGTCCGGGGGCGCCGGGCCCATCCTTCGGGCGTGGTGGAGATCCTCGAGCGCGGCGCGGTGTCGTTCGTGGCGGTGCCCCGGGCGGGCGCGGCCCTCCGCGTCGGCGACGTCGAGCGGCTGTTCCTCGTGCTCGCGCCCGAGGGGAAGCGGCCGCTGCGACGGCTCTCGGTGCGCCGCAGGCGGCTCCCCGACGCGGCGCGCGGCCAGCGCTTCTTCGCCCACGTGGACCGGATCGCGCCGGAGGCGTCGCGTCTCACCGAGGACGTCCGAGACGCCTCGCCGGGCCGCGCGCGCGTGCTCGCGGTCGGCCACTACGCGCTCGCCCGCCACCGCGACCACGTCCACCTCGCCTACGCCCTCGCCCGCGCCTTCCGGAGCGGCGAGCGGGCCGCCGCGGTCGGCGTGACCGCCGGCGCGAGCTTCGTCCTGTGCGTCTTCCGCCGGAGCTTGCCGCCGACGCGCCGGCCCGTCGCCGACGCGCTGCTCGCCCCGGCGACGCCCGAGCGGCTCGACGTCATCGGCGCGGAGGTCGCCCTCGTCGCGGGCGCCCGCGGGGACGACGCCCGGCTCGGCCACGCGACGGGCCGCGAC
>JAHWYA010000323.1 GCA_020028115.1 Anaeromyxobacter sp. | reverse complement strand
TGATCCCGAGCTCGCCCGCACCTCGCCGGCTGGACGCCCGCCCGCCTCGGGGGGCGGCGGGCCCGCGCCTCCGCGGGGGTTTGGCGTCCGGCACGCGGGGCCTACCTTGGCTCGAGGGACGTCGTCGGGGGGATTCCATGGCGGAGAACGGTGGAGGCGGGTCGAACGTCGGCGCGGAGGCGCGGGAGCGCGCGCGCGAGGCGGCCGAGCGGGCGCGAGGCATGGCGCACGACGTCGGCGAGAAGCTCGACGGGATGCGCGGGTACGCGGACGACGCAGGGGAGTGGCTGCGGACGCTCGCGCGCGAGAAGCCGATGGCGGCGCTCGCGCTGGCGGTGGGGATCGGGTTCGTCGCCGGGCGGCTGCTGTCCCGCACCTAGCGGGCGCGGAGCGGCGGAGGGGGAGGGCGGGATGGCCGGCATGGAGATGGGCGACGTGAACGAGTCCCTGCGCACGGTCGCGGGGCAGGCGCGCGAGGTCTGGGACCGGTTCTCACAGGAGGTCGAGCTCGACCGCCGGCTCCGCGAGAACCCGATGGCGGTGCTCGGGGTCGCGGCCGCGGCCGGCTTCGTGCTGGGCGGCGGCCTGTGGCCGGTGCTGCGGCCCTTCGTGAAGGCGGCGACGCGCGCCGCGCTGTCGCCGGCGAACCTCCTCGCTGTCGGGGCCGCGATCGGTGCGCTGCGCGCCGCGAGCTCGGCGGAGGAGATGCCGGAGGAAGGTGGGGCCGGCACCCACTGAGACTCACCGTGCGGGTGCTCCAGACGGCGGCGGCCGTGCGCCCGCCGCCGAGCCTGTTGGGGCGTTCGGGGTTCGGAACCTTGACCCGAGCTCGCGCCGGAGGGCAAGGTGGCCTCGTTTCCCTCGAAGGGACCCGGGACAGATCATGGACGTGACGCGTGGACCGAGCGGAGAGGTCGTCATCCGCATCGACGGCCCGTTCGACGCGAAGGCCGCGAGCCGGCTCGCCGGGTGGCTGCGGGAGGTTCCCCCGCAGGAGCCGCTCGTGATCGAGTTCGGCGCGCGCGACTGCCAGGACTTCGGGCTCGCGCAGGTCGCGGGCGATCTCGCCACGCGCGAGCGGCTCGTGGTGCGCGGGCTCTCCCGCCACCAGGAGAAGCTCCTCCGGTATCTCGGGGTCGAGCTCGAGCGGGCGCCGCGGGCGACCGACGCCGCGGAGCGCGCGGCGGGGTAGAGGTCCCTCGCCGTCTATTCTCGCGCGGCCGACGCGCGGCGATCCTTGTCCGAGGACTCGGCCGGGAGGCCCTCCTCGAGCAGCTGCGCCGCGATGGCGATCGCCTTGCGGACCTTGTCGCGCACCTTCTCGTCGGCCTTGATCTTCTGGTACGCCTTGACGACGCGCTCCTCGTTCTTGGCGTTCGTGGCCTCGAGGTCGCCGACGCGCTTCCGGAGGTCGGCGGTGCGCTTCTCGACCTCGCCCCGCGCCCCCTCCGCCTCGCCACGCGCGACGAGGAGCTCCGTCCGCAGCTCGTCCGCCTCGCGCTCGAGGGCCTCGGCGCGCGCGACCGACTCGGCCGCGGCGGCCGCCTCCTCGCTCTTGCGGCGCGCGTCCTCCTCGGCGGCGGCGGCGCGGATCTCGAGCTCCTCGAGGCGCGGCTCGAGCTGTCCGACCCGCTTCTCGGCGTCGGTCGCCCGCTTGCGCACGTCCGCGAGGTCCGCCTCCGCGCGGCGCGCGTCCTCGCGGCCCGCCTTCGCGTCGGCCTCGGCCTTCCGGAGCTTCTCCTGCGCGGCGTCGGCGCGCGCCTTCGCCTCGCCGAGCGCGCCCTCGGCGTCGTCCGCGCGGCGCCCGAGCGACTCGATCTTCCGGCGCAGGTCCCGGAGCTCGCCGTCCTTCGAGCTGGCCTCCTCGCGGAGCCGGTCGAGCGCGGCGCGCGCCTCGTCGAGCTCTCGCTGGAGCCGCGGGGACGCCCCGGCCTCGGCACCGGCCGCGAAGGAGGGCTCGGGCGGGGGCGGGACGGCGGCGCGCTCCCTGGCGGGCTCGTCGTCGAGGAGCTTGATCCCGGCCGCGCGGAGCAGGTCCGCGGTCGCGCCGCGGAGGGGCCGCGCGGAGGCGCTCGAGGCGGACACCGCGGCGGCGACCGGCACGGGCTCCTCCTCGCCGGAGGGGAGGGGCTCGTCGCCGCCGAGCGAGAGCCCCGGCGAGAGCGTCTCGTCGTCGCCGGAGAGGGCGCCGAGGGCCGCGTCCGCCTCGGCGTCGAGGCCGCCGAGCGCCGCGCGCGCGGCCCCCTCGTCCTCGTCCGGCAGCGACGCCGCGGCCGCGTCCACGTCCTCGCCGGCCATCGGCCTCTCGCCGGTCAGCTCGTCGAGGGCCGCCGCCGCCTCCTGCGCGCCCGCGGCCGGCGCGGACAGGCCGTCGAACGCGTCGTCGAGGAGGCGCAGGTCGTCGTCCACGCCGCCGGACGCCTCGTGGCCCGCGGGCTCGTCCGGGAGCGACTCGAGGTCGAGGCCGGGGACCTCCGCGCCGGGCTCGCCGTCGGCCGCGCCGATCCCGATCTCCTCCTCGAGGCTGACGAGCTCCTCCTCGATCTCCTCGGCCGCGGCGCCGGAGGGGGCGCCCTCGGGCAGGCCCACCAGCGCGGCGAGCTTGTCGACGAGCGCCGCCGGGTCGTAGGGCTTGAGGAGGTACTCGTCGGCGCGCGCCTTCAGCGTCTTGTGCTTCTCGAAGGTCTCCTCCGTCGCCTCGGCGCTCGTGAGGACGAGCGGGATCCCCTTCACCGCGTCGTCCTTCTTGAGCTTCTGGCAGACGAGGTAGCCGCTCATCCCGGGCAGCTCGACGCAGAGGACGACCGCCTCCGGCGCCCAGTCGCGGGCGAGGTCGAGCCCCTCCTTTCCGTCCCCCGTCGAGCGGACCTCGAACCCGGTCGCCTCGAGCGTGTCCGAGAGCTGGGCCAGGAGCGCCTGGTCGTTCTCGATGAGGAGGATCTTCTTCGGCATCTGGCGGCTTTCGGGCGGGGCGCGTGAAGAGGCGTGCGGCGTCGTGCACCGCGCGGAAAAGTCTCGGGGAAATGTTACTCGCGGCCCGCGCGAGGTGTCAAAACGACAACCGGTCCGCTATCGCGCGCGATGTGCGAGCGCAGGGGCAGCCGGATGAGGCTGCCCCGGAGCGAGCGGGGGGCTCGGGGGGGCGCGAGCCGAAGGCGAGTGTCCCCCCGCTACGGTGAGCGCAGGGGCAGCCGGATGAGGCTGCCCCGGAGCGAGCGGGGCCCCCGCATCGCGCAGCGATGCGGACTCCGAACTCGGGGGGGCGCGAGCGCCGCAGGCGGCGCAGCCCAAGTGTCCCCCCGTTTCAACGCGCGGTGCGCACGAGCTCGAACAGGGCCGCCTCGTCGAGGTCCGACACGAGGGAGTAGACGATCTCGTTCTCCCTCCAGACCGCGACGTTGTAGCCGCGCGCGTTCACGAGCCGGAGCACCTGCGGGCCGACGTGTACCTCGCGCCCGCCGGCCTCGAAGCGCCGGCGGGGGTCGTCGACGATGAAGAGCCCGGCCTGGCCCTTCGGCAGCTCGTACCGGATGTAGGCCGCGGGCAGCTCGCGCAGGTTCGACAGCCGCGCGCCGAGGACGTGCACCCCGGCACCCTTGAAGCGCGGCGGGGCGGGGTGGAAGTCGAGCTTCCCGCTGAACCAGCTCGGGATCGAGCCCTCGCCGACGGACGCGGCCGTCACCTCGAGCGGCAGCCCGCGGTGGTGGCTGCGCACCGCCTCGACGACGAGCGCGTCGTCGACGCCGTGGCTCGCGAAGACGAGCAGCGCACCGGCGGCGCAGGCGACGAGGGCGCCGAGGGGGAGCGGCGACGCGAGGCGCCGCCAGAGCGAGCGCCGCTGGTGGGCGAGCGACGCCTCGATGCGCGCACGGAGCGCGGCCGGGGCGC
>JAHWYA010000322.1 GCA_020028115.1 Anaeromyxobacter sp. | reverse complement strand
CCGCGTGCTCGTCGCGCGCGAGGGGCGCGGCGCGCAGGGCGCCGTCGCCGGGCAGCCTGCGGCGGCGCAGGCCGCGGCGAGGGCCCTCGACCGCCACGCGAAGGCGGGGACGCTCGGCGTCCTCCTCTCGCCGGTCGCGGCCCTCGAGGACCTCCTCGTCGCGGCGACCGTCGCGAAGGAGACCCTCGGCGCCGCCGAGGTGTTCGTGGGCGGGCGTCCCGACGGCTGGCAGGACGACGTCCTCAAGCGGGCGGACGAGAACCCGAACCGCAAGGGGCTCGAGCTCGTCGCGCAGGCCCTCGGCCTCGCGGTGCGGTCCTTCGCCGACCTCGGCGCCGCGGTCGCGGCGGGCAAGGTGCGGGGGCTCTGGGCCGTCGGCGCGGAGACGCCGGACGCTGCGGTCACCGCGAAGCTCGCCGGCCTCGAGGACCTCGTCGTCCAGGCGACGAACGAGGGGCCGCTCGCGAGCGCCGCGACCGTGCTGCTGCCGGCCGCGCCGCACTCGGAGATGGACGGCACGTTCGTCAACTTCGAGGGGCGGGCGCAGCGGTTCGAGATGGCCTACTTCCCGCGCGGGGAGGCCCGGCCGCACTGGGCGCTCGCCGCCGCGATCGGCCAGGCCCTCGGGCTCGTCGCCCTCCGCTTCGGCTCCGGCCGCGAGGTGTTCGCGGCGCTCGGGCCGAAGCTCGGGGCGGCGCTCGGGGACTTCAAGTGGGACTCGCTGGCCTCGGTGGGCAAGCGGTTCGGCATCGTCCCGCTCGCCGCGGGGACCGTGGACGGCCGGCTCGCCGGCAACCGCGACCGCGTCCCGGCGGAGACGGGCGAGGACTACCGGCGCGCGATCGCGCGGACGTCGTAAGGGAGGCGAATCGTGAGCCGTCTCTTCGGAATGATCTTCGTCCTCGGCGGGCTCGTCGTGGCCCTCGTGGGGCTGGGCTGGGCGTTCTACCTGCTCGCCGGCTTCCTCGCGGTCACGTTCGCGAACGCGGGGCTCCCGGCCCAGTACGGCGCCGTCATCGGGAACCTCCTCACGCTCCTCCTCGTCGTCGTGATGGTGCCCGGCTCGCTCCTCTCGGTCGCGGAGCGCAAGTGGTCCGCCCTCATCCAGAACCGGATCGGCGCGAACCGGATCCGCATCGCGGGGTCGTCCCTCGGCGGGATCCCGTTCCTCGTCGCCGACGCCGTGAAGATGCTGACGAAGGAGCGCTTCCAGCCGGATCAGGCGACGCGCTTCCTCTTCAACCTCGCGCCCATCCTCGCCTTCGCGCCGGTCTTCGCGCTCTTCGCGATCGTGCCGGTCGGCCCGGCGGTGCCTCTCAGCGCCATCAACGGCGCCGAGGGCGCGCTCGGGCGCGTCGCGATCGCGCTGCAGGTCGCGAGCCCCGACGCGGGGCTCCTCTACCTGTTCGCGATCGCGTCGCTCGCCGTGTACGGCACCTCCCTCGCCGGCTGGGCGTCGAACAACAAGCTCGCGCTCCTCGGCGGCGTCCGGGCGGCCTCCCAGATGATCAGCTACGAGGTCTCCCTCGGCCTCGCCCTCGTCGGGACGATGATCGCGTACCGCACGCTGCGGCTCGAGGAGATGGTCGTCGCGCAGGGACAGGGCGTGCTCGGGGCGATCCCCGCGCTCGGCATCCTCCTGCAGCCGGTCGGGTTCCTCATCTTCTTCGCGAGCGCGTTCGCCGAGACGAAGCGCGCGCCCTTCGACCTGCCGGAGGGCGAGAGCGAGATCGTCGGCTACTTCCTCGAGTACTCGGGCATGCAGTTCGGCCTGCTGTTCCTCTCCGAGTTCGTCGAGATCGTCATCCTCTCCGGGGTCATCGTCGCGGTCTTCTTCGGCGGCTGGCACCCGATCCTGTTCGAGGAGACGCTCCGGGCGCAGCTCTCGCCGCTCGCCTTCGCCGCGATCGGCGCGGGCGCCTTCCTCGGCAAGATGGTCGTCCTCATGTGGGTCCAGATGCTGATCCGCTGGGTCCTGCCCCGGTTCCGCTACGACCAGATCCAGAAGCTCTGCTGGAAGATCCTGCTCCCGGCCGCGCTCCTCAACATCTTCATCACCGCCGCCGCGGTCCTCGTCGATCCGTCGCTCCGCCTCCTCGCCGGGATCGGCCTCGTCGAGCTCGTCGCGATGGGCGCCATCACCGCCGCGGTGAGCCGCGCGCCGAAGGCGGCCCACGGCCACGCCGACGCGCACGGCACCGATCACGGCACCGCCCACGCCGCAGCCGGACACTGACATGCCCTACACCGTCGACAATCGTCCCGCGAACTTCCGCGAGCAGATGTACTTCCCGGAGATCCTCCAGGGTCTCAAGATCGCGGCGCGCCACTTCTTCAAGAACCTGTTCTTCTCGCGCGACGCGAACCCGGACTTCCTCGAGCGCGACCGCAGCCTGAACTGGGTGGCGACGCTGCAGTACCCCGAGGAGCGGGTCACGTACCCGCCCGGCTACCGCGGCCTCCACAGGCTCGTGCCGCGCGAGGACGGGAAGCCCCGCTGCGTCGCCTGCTACATGTGCGCGACCGCGTGCCCGGCGCAGTGCATCTACATCGAGGCCGGCGAGTACGCGGACGATCCGGTCGAGAAGTACCCGGTGAAGTTCGTCATCGACGAGATGCGCTGCATCGTCTGCGGCTTCTGCGTCGAGGCGTGCCCGAAGGACGCGATCCGGATGGACTCGGGCGAGCACGCGCCGCCGTCGTACGACCGCGCCGCGCAGATCTGGGACGAGCAGCGGCTCCTCCGCGGCCCGCCGATCTCCTACCAGAACGACCCGTGGCTGCGCCGCGGCTCGCCGTCGATCTCGCCCGAGAAGCTCGAGGAGATGCGGGCGCGGGCGCGGCCATTCCCGACCGTCGCGACCGACGAGGCGTCCCAGACGCCCGGCTTCTCGGTCCGCGCCCTCGCGCAGGAAGCGAAGGAGCGGGGCGAAGGGCGGTAGAGCAGGGCGAGGCGGCCACTGTCCTGGACTTGGACCTGGAGTTGGACCTGGACGTGGACCTCGACTTCGACCTCGACCTCGACTTCGACCTCGACCAGGTCGAGGACTAGGACCAGGACCAGGACCACGTCCAGGACCAGGACCAGGACCAGGACCAGGACCACGTCCAGGACCAGGACCAGGACGGTCGGCGCCAGTCTCTGGCCCTCCCACCGCACCGGCGTCCTACTCGCCGCGCTCGCGGCGGTCGCGGCCCTCGTCGCCCTCGGTCCGGCGCTCCACCGCTTCGAGTGGGGCGACTCGATCGTCCCCGTCCTCGTGTCGCTCCAGCGCTGGACGCCGTTCTACTGGGACCAGGAGCGGTACGGGATGCTCGTGCCGCTGCTCGCGCTGCCCGTGCGCGACCCGCTCTGGAACCTGCTCGTGCAGCGGTTCCTCCTCGCGCTCGCTGGCCTCGGGGCGGTGGTCCTCCTCGCGAGGCACGTCCTCGCCGGGCGCGACTGGCCGCTCGCGGGCGCCCTGGCGGCGGCGGGGCTCCTCGCCCTCGCCCCGCCCCGGTGGCTGTTCGAGTACCTCTTCGACCAGCCCTACGGCCTCTCCCTGGCGCTCGCGCTCGCGGGGCTCGCGGTCGCCGAGCCCGGCGCGGACGGGCGGCGGCCCTGGCCCCGGATCGCCTGGGGCGCGCTCCTCGTCGTCCTCGCGCACTGGGTGAGCGCGGCGACCGGCATCGTCCTCGGCGCCCTCGCGGTCGCCCGCGCGATCGCGGATCGGCTCGAGGGCGCGGACCAGGACGCGGTCCGCGCGCGCCTCGCGTGGGACGCCGGCCTCCTCGGCGCTGGGCTCGCCGCCGGGCAGGTGTTCCTCCGGCTCGCGGCGCCAGTCGCCGTGACGCCGTTCCCCCTCGTCCTCGCGCCCCAGCCGCTCTCCGCGCTCCCGGCGGCGTGGGCGGC
>JAHWYA010000321.1 GCA_020028115.1 Anaeromyxobacter sp. | reverse complement strand
TCCGCCGTGTACGGCGAGGCGGTGGACGCCGCGGGCCGCCGCGTCGCGGCGCTGCACCGCGGCCCCGACCCGTACGGGCTCACCGCCCTGGCGGCGGTGGAGATCGCGGCCCGGGCGCTCGCGGGCGACGCTCCGCCGGGCTGGCAGACGCCCGCCACCGCGTACGGGCCGGATCTCGTCCTGGCGCTCCCGGGCGTGACGCGCGTCGACATCTAGGACGGTGGGTCCGGGGCATCGGGTGTGGCGCCGACCCCGGCCCTCTCGTCTAGAATGGCGGCCCCCGGCGGTCCCATGTTCCCCGAAGCGCCCGGAGCGTCCATGCAGGACATCGAGAAGCGCAACCTCGTCGCGCAGTGGGCCTTCGACACGCGGCCCGTCCTGCTGAGGTTCCACCTCTGGCTCGAGGACGTGGAGGTCCACCGCGCGCAGGCGGAGCCGGTCTCGGCCCTCACCTTCACGCCGCGCGGCATCGCCCGCTGCCTCGCGATGACCTCGGCGGCGACCGCGCTCGGCACCCGCCTCTTCGGCGACTTCGGCGGCGGCGCGGGCAAGGACAAGCAGACCTACAACCAGGTGAAGAAGGCGGCGGACGCGATCAGCGCCTACGTCATGAGCGAGGGGCTCTGGCACCTCACGCGGACGCTCCCCGAGAACCACGCGATCATGGTCTCCCTCGGCGAGGGGCTCATGCCGAAGGCGGGAGAGACGCCGGAGATGGGCGCGAACCCGCTCCTCGGGTTCGGCCGGGTCTACGCGCGCCCGGAGGTCGCCCGCACCGTGGACCGGCGCGTGCGCCGGCTCCTCAACGAGCCGGGCCACACCTTCGAGCACTTCCACGATTGGCTCACCGACCGCGGCATCACGATCTGGGGAGCGGCGGTCGACACGCTCGAGAACACGTCCCGCTTCGCCGAGGGCAAGACGACCGGGCCGATGGTGGTCTTCCACCTCTTCGACTCGCCCCTCACCGTCACGAAGCCGTACGAGTCGTACATGGGGTGCCTCACGGTGCCGCGGGCGGTGACGGACGCGGCGAACGCGAACGCGCTGCTCGTCGACTACCGGACGCCGCGCAGGAAGGTGATGGAGGCGATCGAGCTCGCGTACCCGGGGATCGAGCGGAAGAACGTCCACGTCTGGACGCTCCGCGGGAAGAGCCGCGTCGGGCGGCTCGGCAAGCTGTGGGAGGAGTGGACGCAGGCGGGCGCCCACCTCGTCGACGACGGATGGAAGGCGCCCTCCGGCATCGAGGTCTTCACCGACTCCGGCACCTACGCGCCGACCTTCCTCGTCGGGAGCTGGAAGGACGCGGCGGGGAAGACCCACGTCTTCCTGTGCGACGGGTACGCGGCGACGGCGGAGGCGATGCAGGCGGCGAGCCTCTCCGAGGTGCTCGAGGTCGACGCCTCGATGTCGATCTTCTCGCCGTCGTTCGACCTCCCCTGCCGCGAGGAGGCGCTCGCGATGCGCCTCGACCCCTCCGCGCCGGACTTCGCGCGCAGGCTCGCGGCGCTCTTCGGCGTCCCGGAGCTCCCCGCTGGCAAGGCGCAGGAGTACGCCGAGGCGATCCGCGAGGCGGCGGCGACGCGGATGCCGCTCGACAAGCCGGTGCTCCACGCGGACGACTTCCTCCCGGAGAAGGGCTGGGGCGTCCTCGCCTCGATCGGCTACATGTGCGACGACCCGTACACCGGCGTGCCCGGGGTCCAGCAGGTCGGCGACGGCGTCTACAAGGTGACGACGCGGCTCGCGACGCGGCACGCCTCGGCGCTCATGACGTTCACGTTCCGGCTGATGGAGACGCTCGAGGAGACGCGGCTCGTGTTCAGCCCGCTCCTCAACCGGTTCCTCGCCGGCGTCGATCCCGCGGCGCGGCCGGTGAAGGTCTCCGACTCCGGCCGGATCCGGAACGAGCTGCAGACGATGATGTCGCAGGCGCTCGAGCACGACGGCGACAAGATCCGCGTCCACTTCGACCGGGTCGACGAGAAGGTCGTCCCGAAGGACAAGCTCCTGGCGATCCGCAAGGTGCTCGAGTGGTACAAGGCGAACCACCCGGTGTGGTTCTCCTGGCTCGAGATCGGGTAGCCATATACGTGGACGTGGACGTGGACGTGGTCGTGGTCGTGGACGTGGACGGCGATCTCGCCTAGCCCTGCCCCCTCCCCATCGTCCTCAGCGCCGCCACCCACAGCCGCGCCTCGCGCCGGGACAGGCGCGCCCGCCGGAGCGTCGACGCGAGGTCGCGCACCGCGTGCCGCTCCGGCCCGGCGAGGAAGCCCGACGCGCGCAGCGCCGCCCGGAGCGCCTCCTCGACCGCGCCGAGCTCCGCGTCCGTCGCGCCCGCGGTCGCCGCGACGGGCTTCCGCGCCGCCGCTTCCTCCTCGAGCGCCGCCCGCCGGAGCTCCCACGCGTAGACCACGACCGACTGCGCGAGGTTCATCGAGGGCTGCGCCTCGCAGGTGGGTACGGCGGAGAGGTCGTCGCACCGATCCACCTCCGCGTTCGTGAGGCCGCTCCGCTCGTCGCCGAACACGATGGCGGTCCGGCCCGCGGGCGCGCGCGCCAGCGCCTCGCGCGCCACCTCGGAGGGCGACAGGCGGCGCTTCCCGCGGACCCGGCGCGAGGAGGTCCCGACCACCCAGGCGCAGTCCGCCACCGCCTCGTCGAGGGTTCGCACCACCCGCGGGCGATCGAGGAGCTCCTCCGCGTGGACGGCCACCCGGCGCGCCGTCTCGAAGTCGTGCGTGCCGAGCGCCGCGACCGCCCAGTCCTCGAGGCCGAAGTTCTTCATCGCCCGCGCGACCGCGCCGAGGTTCTCGGGGTTGCGGGGCCTGAGCAGGACGAGGCGGACCATGGCCGGTCCAAGATCATCCGTACGCCCGGAGCGTGTCGAGGGGCGCCTTCGTGGACCGAAAGCGTCGACATGCCGCGGCCCTGGGGACGCTCGCTTGGCGCACGTCAAGGCGTGCTCGCCCCGATTTTCCGTAGAGTGCGCCCCGCCTCAGGTCCCCGCCCCATCATCGAAGGAGCACCCATGTCGTTCCTCAAGGTCCTTGCGCTCGCCGCGGTCGCGGCCCTCCCGCTGTCCGCCTTCGCCACGGGCGGCCACGACGCCGTCGGCTGCGTCGGCTGCCACGCCATCCACACCGCGAAGGGCGAGATCATCTTCGCCGTCAACGCGAACAAGCAGGTCGTGAACCCGAAGACGAAGCAGCCGTACTCGGGCACGACGGCGCTCTGCCTCGGCTGCCACGAGGAGTCGTCGAAGGGCGGCCAGGGCTACGCCCCGATCGCCGGCCACATCAGCCACCCGTACGGCCTCGCCCAGGTGGACGCCAAGATCGCGAAGGTCCCGGGCGAGCTGCTCCGCGAGGGCGGCCGGTTCGAGTGCCTCGGCTGCCACGACCCGCACCCGTCGAACCCGTACTACAAGTACCTCCGCGTCGACACGGCGAAGGGCTCGAAGATGGACGCGTTCTGCGCCGTCTGCCACCCGATCAAGGCCGACGTGGCCACGGTCGCCGAGAGGGCCGTGCTCTTCACGTCGATGGACGAGACGGGCAACCGCGTCCTCGCGCCGAAGTCGGCCGCGAAGGAGCAGAAGGCGCCCGCCGCCGCGCCCGCCGACGGCTCCGCGCCGAAGGCCGCCCCGGCGAAGAAGAAGAAGTAGCGCTCCTCGCAGAGAGACCCCGAGAGGCCCTCCGGCGCACGCCGGGGGGCCTCACTGCTTTCCGGCGCCGGCCGACCCGAGCGCGCCCGCCGGCGTCGACTCGTCGCGGACGGCGACCGGGGCGGCCCCTGCGTCCGGCAGCACGATCCGGCGCGGGATCGCGCCGGCGCCCGGCGCCGCGCGGGCGAGCGGCACCGCGCCCGCGTGCGGCGGCGCGGCC
>JAHWYA010000320.1 GCA_020028115.1 Anaeromyxobacter sp. | reverse complement strand
CGACCGGGATCTTCGGTCCCGGCGCGGCGGCGCTCGCCTCCGCGACCCCCATCGCCGCGGGCGCGGTGATCGGCGCCGCGGCGACGGCGCCGCTCGTGTTCGGGCTCGGGCGCGTCGGCGGAGCGGGCCCGGAGACCGCGATCCTCGTCGGCGTCGTCTTCAACGCCTTCGCCTCCGGCGTGATCACGCTGCTGCGGCTGCTCGTCCCGCCGGACCGCGCCGCCCGGCTCCTGTACTGGCTCCTCGGCACCATCGGCTACGAGCGGGGGACCACCCTCGCGGTGGGGGCAGCCGCCGTGGCGGCGGCGCTCGCGCTGCTCGTCGCGCTCTCCGCCCGCCTGAACCTCCTCACGCTCGCCGAGGACGAGGCGGCCTCGCTGGGCGTCAACGTGCGCCGGGAGCGCGCGCTCCTCTTCCTCGTCGCGAGCGCCGCCACCGGCGCCGCCGTCGCGCTCGCCGGCATGGTCGGCTTCGTCGGGCTCATCGTCCCGCACCTCGTCCGGCGCCTCGTCGGCCCCGACCACCGCCTCCTCGTCCCGGCGTCGGCGCTCTTCGGGGCCGCCTTCCTGGTCCTCGCCGACGCCCTGGCGCGGCTCGCGTTCCTGCCGCTCGGCACCGAGCCGCCCGTCGGCGCGGTCACCGCCTTCCTCGGCGGCCCGTTCTTCCTGTGGCTCCTCCGGCGAACCGCGCGCGGGGAGGGGGCCCGGTGACCGCGCGCGCCCCGGAGGCGCCCTCGCCGGATCCGATCGTCGACGTGCGCGGCGTGTCGTTCGCGTACCGCGGGATGGCGGCGCTCTCCGGCGTCTCGCTGGCCGCGCGCGCGGGCGAGTTCGTCGGCCTCCTCGGCCCGAACGGCGCCGGGAAGTCGACGCTCGTCCGGCTCGTGGCCGGGCTCCTCGCGCCCGCGGCGGGCGAGGTCCGGCTCGCGGGGCTCGACCCCTGGACGGCGCCGCGCCGGACGGTCGCCCAGGTCTGCGCGCTCGTCCCGCAGGAGCCGCGCCTCGCGTGGCCGTTCACCGTCCGCGAGGCGGTGATGATGGGGCGCGCGCCGCGGCAGGGGCTCCTCGCGGTCGCGAGCCGGTTCGATCGCGGCGCGGTCGAGGGCGCCCTCCTCGCCTGCGACCTCGTCCACCTCGCCGACCGCCGGCTCGACGCGCTCTCGGGCGGCGAGCGCCGCCGCGTCTTCTTCGCGCGCGCGCTCGCGCAGGAGCCGCGCGTGCTGCTCCTCGACGAGGCCACGGCGTTCCTCGACCTCGGCCACCAGGTCGCCGCGATGCGGATGGCGCAGGTCGCGGCGAAGGGCGGGCTCTGCGTCGTCGCGGTGCTGCACGACCTCAACCTCGCGGCCGCCGCCTGCGATCGCGTCGTCGTCCTCTCCCGCGGCCAGGTCGTCGCCGAGGGGCCGCCGGCCGCCGTCCTCACCGCGGAGCGGGTGCGCGAGGTCTGGGACGTGGAGGTCTGGCGCGGCGAGAACGCCGCCACGGGCGCGGCGGTCGTCCTGCCCGCGATGGACCGGCGCTGAGCGCGCGGTCACTGGCCGAGGAAGAGCTTCAGCGTCGCCGCGACGGTCCGCGCCGACGGATCGTCGAAGGACTGCCGGTACCCGACGTCGAGGGCGACGCCGTTCTGGGAGACGAGGCCGACGCCCGCCGACCACCACTGCGTGTCGAGCACCTCGTCCTTCATCCACCCGGCCCGCACCGGGACGAGCCGGCCGAGGAGCACCTCCACGCCGGCCGCCCACCGGTTCGCCGTCTTCCCGCGCCGGTCGAAGTCGGCGCGCCAGTCGCCGGTCAGCTGGACGCTCGTGTCGCTCCCGAGCGCGATGCCGGCGCCGGTCCCCATCGGCGCGACGTCCTCGTTCCCCACCGGGACGAGGTTGTAGCCGGCGAAGCCGACCGAGACGAGCTCCGACACCTGCCAGAAGAGCGCCGCGTCCGCCGTCGCGGCGGAGACGTTCTTCGCGCCGTCGAGCGAGAGGTACTTGCCGCCGACGCCGAGGTAGAACCGCTCCGCGACCGGTCCGGCGAAGGCGAGGTGGACGACGTTGCCGGTGTAGGCGCCGAGCTGGGCGCGCAGGAACGACACGCCGCCCGTGACGGCCGAGGTCTGCGAGTCGACGATCGATCCGCCGAGGAAGCGATCCGCGGTGACCGCGCCCCGCCGGTCGAGGACGACGCCCGACTCGATCGAGTAGCGCTTGCGCGCCGCGATCGCGGCGGGGTTCGCGTAGATGCCGTCGTTCGACGCCGCGGCGCCGATGGACGCCGAGAGGCCGAGGGTGCGGGGCCCCACGATGTCCGCGACGCCGCCGGGCGGCGGCGCGTCGGCGGCGCGGGCGGCACCCGCGAGGGCGAGCGAGAGGGCGAGCGCAACGAAGGTCCGGGTCGGCACCCACCGAGGATACGGAAGAGGGAGGTGCCCCGGCAAGGATCGCATCTCGCCCCTTCGCCGGCGCGCGCGATCGCGCTAGCGTCTCGATCGCGGGGGGAAGGAGGTTCGCCATGCGGAGGCGGGAGGTCGAGCGGTACCGCAGCGTGCTGGAGTCGCAGCTCGTCGCCCTCGTCGGGCACGGCGAGCAGGCCGTGCACGAGATGTCGGGGACCGGCGGCGAGGAGATCCCGGACCCGAACGATCGCGCCACGGTGGAGGAGGGGCGGAACTGGTCCCTCCGGCTCCGCGACCGCGACCGCAAGCTCATCGGGAAGATCGAGGAGGCCCTCGCGCGCCTCGACGCCGGGACCTTCGGGAAGTGCAGCGCCTGCGGCGCGGCCATCTCCCCCGCGCGGCTCCGCGTCCGCCCCGTCACGGACCTCTGCATCGCGTGCAAGACCGAGTCGGAGCAGACCGAGCGCAGGGGGCGTTTATAGCGGGGGCCACTCGGGCTACGCCCTCGCGCCCCCCCCGGCCCCCCGCCCCCAGGTGCTATCTTCCCGGCACCCATGGCGACTCGAAAGATCCGCAAGGCCGTGATCCCCGCCGCTGGGCTCGGCACGCGCTTCCTGCCGGCGACGAAGGCCGTCCCGAAGGAGCTGCTCCCGATCGTCGACATCCCGACGATCCAGTACATCGTCGCGGAGGCGGTCGCGGCCGGCGTGCGCGACGTCATCCTGGTCTGCGCCCGCGGCAAGGACTCGATCGTCGACCACTTCGACATCGCCGGCGAGCTCGAGGCGCACCTCGACCGGACCGGGAAGCACGAGCTCCGCAAGCAGATGCGCGCGATCGCCCAGATGGCGAACGTCGTCACCGTGCGGCAGCAGGAGCCGCTCGGGCTCGGCCACGCGGTGCTCTGCGCGAAGGACGTCGTCGGCGACGAGCCGTTCCTCATCCTCCTCGGCGACGACGTCATCGACGCGAAGGTGCCCGGGGCGAAGCAGCTCGCGGACTGCTGGGAGCGGCACGGCCTCGGCACGATCGCGCTCATGGAGGTCCCGCCGGAGGAGACGCACCTCTACGGCATCGCCGCCGGGACCCCGGTGGACGGGCGCACGATGCGGATCGACCGGCTCGTCGAGAAGCCGAAGCAGGACGCGCCGTCGAACCTCGCCGTCATCGGCCGCTACGTCCTCCCCCCGCGCATCTTCGAGATCCTCGAGCAGGTGAAGCCGGGCGTGGGCGGCGAGATCCAGCTGACGGACGCGCTCGCCGTCCTCGCGCGCGAGGACGGGCTCCTCGGCCATCGCTTCGAGGGCGACCGCTACGACGCGGGCGACCGGGTCGGCTACCTCAAGGCGAACATCGCCTACGCGCTGAAGCGGCCCGACCTCGCGCCGCAGCTCCGCGAGTGGCTCCGCGAGGTGACGCGGTGACCGGGAGACGCCGCGTCGCCGCCGCGCTCGCGCTCGCCGCCGCGCTCCCCGCGGCGGCGTACGTCCTGCCGGTGCCGGGGA
>JAHWYA010000319.1 GCA_020028115.1 Anaeromyxobacter sp. | reverse complement strand
CCGGCGAGCCTCCGCGCGGGCCGCGGAGGCGGCTGCCGCGGCCGCCGCCGCCCTGACCCGCAGGCGCGAGGAGACCGGCGCGTTCAAGGCGCTCGCCGGCGCGACCTCCCGCGAGCTCGTGCAGATCGTCGCCGAGGTGGACCCCTACACCGCGCTCGCCGTCGTCGACCTCGTCGGGCTCGATCTCGAGGGCGCGAAGCTCCTAGACGAGGTCGTGCCGCCCCAGCGCCGCCTCGAGCTCGGGCTCGGGCTCGCCACCGCGAAGGTGCTCCCCCGCGAGCAGCTCGCCCAGATGGAGGCGGTCGCGGCGCAGGCGCTGCAGCGGATCCGGAGCCGGGTGCCCCTGGGCGGCCCGGCGCGGCTCGCCGAGTTCCTCTCGCAGGCGCCCGCGAGCGTCCGCAGCGAGGTGCTGGGCGGGATCGCCGCGCGCGATCCCGAGCTCGCGCGCGCCGCGCGGGCGGCGCTGCTGCTGTTCGAGGACCTCCCGCGCCTCACCGACGCCGCGCTCCGGCAGGTCGTCGCCGGGGTCGATCCCGCCACCATGGCGACCGCGCTCTCCGACGCGGAGCACGTGCGGGCCGCCGTGCTCGGCGCGGTCTCGGACCGGCTCCGCTCCATCCTCGAGGCCGAGTTCGCGGCGGCGCAGGACCGCCAGCCGCAGCAGATCGAGGACGCCCGCCGCCAGGTCGAGCTGGCGATGCGCGCCGTCCAGCAGCGCGGCGAGCTCGCGCTGCGCGACGCCGCCGCCGCCATCACCGACGAAGCCGCCTGATGAGGTTCGCTTGATCGCGTTTGGACTCGTACTCGCCGCCACGCTCGCCGCCGCGCCCAAGCCGGCGGCCGCGAAGGCGGCCCCGAAGCAGCCCGCTCCCGCTGCGCAGGCCCAGCCGGCCGCGCCGGCCCTGGTGCCGCCGCCGCCCGCGGTCGAGGCGGACGCGGAGGTGATGGGGTTCCTGTCGCTCACGCAGACCACCGCCGCCCGGGACGGCGGGGTGAAGCTCCCCTGGGACGGACCCGGCGGCGCCCAGCTCAAGCTCTCCTGGGACGCGCTCGACAAGCGCAACGAGCAGCTCATGCTCGGCGACATGATGGCGAGGTCGCTGATGGACCTCGTCCGCACCTTCTACGACACCGAGGGCGGCCTCAACCCCGAGTCGATGAAGGCGCAGCTCAAGAAGCTCGTCGGCGGCCCGATGGAGGAGGCGCGCGAGGCCTACCTCTCGGCGGTCACCTGGGAGGAGCGCCGGCTCTTCTTCGTCGAGCGGGCGGCCGCCGAGGCGGAGGGGCTGGGGAGCCCGATCCCCGGCGTCGAGCGTCCGCTCGTCGACCGCCGCGCGGCGGCCATCCGGTCGGGCGCGGTGAAGAAGGCGCTCGCGATGAAGCTCGACGGCTACCGCGACCTGGCGCTCGGCCTCGTCGCCTACCTCGACGGCGACAACTTCGGCGCGCTCGAGCGCGTCCGCGGCGCCGCGCAGGCGCTCCCGGACTTCGCCGTCGCCCACGCGTTCCTCGGGTCGATCTACTTCCTGTTCGACCAGAAGGAGCCCGCCGTGACGGCCTGGCGGCGCGCGCTCGAGCTCGATCCGAACAACAAGGCGGTCGCGGAGGCGCTCAAGGAGCACGGGCGCAAGCAGCGGCGCCAGAGCCAGACCCCGTGACGGCCCGCCGCGCGGGCGAGGGACGACCGTGAGAACGACGACCTACATCGGCCTCATCATGGGGGTCTCGATCGTCTACTGGGCCGTCCTCGCGAAGGGTGGCGACTCGTCGATCTTCACGAACGTCGTGGCGCTCCTGATCGCGGTCGGCGGCACCTTCGCCGCGACGACGCTGTCCTCGTCGCGCATCACCGGCGTGCACGCCGCGTCGGCGATGAAGCGGATCTTCCTGACCGGCAGCCCGACCTCGCGCCAGCTTGCGGGCGAGCTCGTCCAGCTCGCGCGGCTCGCGAAGGCGCGCGGCGTCGCGTCGATCGACCCGCGCGCGGTCGCGACGCGGGACCCCTTCCTGCTGAAGGGGCTCCAGCTCGTGGCCGACGGCGTCGCGCCGGAGCGGATCGAGGAGCTCATGCGGCTCGAGTCGGAGATCCTCTCCGAGAAGCGCGTGGCGGCCGAGCGCATGTTCCGCCTGATGGGCACCTACTCCCCGATGTTCGGCCTCGTCGGCACGCTCATCGGCCTCATCCAGATGCTGAAGGGGCTCACCGACCCGGCCGCGATCGGCAAGGGCATGTCGGTCGCGCTCATGGCGACCTTCTACGGCGTGCTCCTCGCCGGCCTCCTGTTCCTCCCGCTCGCCGGCAAGGTCCGCACCCTGGACCTCGACGAGCGGCTGCAGCGCGACCAGATCATCGCCGGCCTGCTCGGGATCCGGATCGGGCAGAACCCCGAGCACGTCCGGGAGACGCTCGACGTCTTCGCGGGGACGCGCGGGTGAGAGGCCCGCGTCACCGGGCGGCGCGGGAGGACGACTCGAACCCGCTGCAGACGACACGATGTCGATCGACCGCGCCGCCGATCGGCTCGTCATCCGCATGAAGAGCGCCATCCTCTTCGCGGAGGGGCAGGCGGCGCTCACGCCCGCCGCGGGGCGCGTCCTCGCCGGGCTCGCCCCGCTGCTCGCGCGCGCGCCGAGCCGGCTCCGCGTCGAGGGGCACACGGACGACGTCGCGATCCACAGCGCGCAGTTCCCGTCGAACTGGGAGCTCTCGACCGCGCGCGCCATCTCGGTGACGCGCTACCTCGAGGAGCACGGCATCGCGCACGATCGGCTCTCGGTCGCGGGCTACGCGGAGTTCCGCCCCCTCGCGCCGAACGACGGCGCCGAGCGGCGCGCCGCGAACCGGCGCGTCGAGATCGTGGTGCTGGGGGGCTGAGGCGTGATCCGGCTCTCCCGCAAGAAGAAGGAGGAGGACGAGGACATCTCGGCCTTCTGGCTCATCACCTACTCGGACATGGTGACGCTGCTGCTGTCGTTCTTCCTGCTGATGTACTCGTTCAGCGTCCTGTCCGACGACCGCCAGCAGCAGCTCGTGGACGAGCTCAACACCGTCTCCGACAACCGCGTCCGCCGGGAGCGCCCGCGCGAGGACCTCGAGGCCGCGGCCCGCGAGATCGCGGCGCAGTTCCAGAAGGACCAGGCCTTCGTCGAGAACACCGAGACGGAGGTGACGGTCGGCCTCTCGTCGGAGGTGACGTTCGGGTCCGGGGACGACGCCCTCTCCGACGGCGCCCGAGGCGCGCTCGAGCGGGTCGCCGGGATCCTCGGGAAGCTGCCGAACGCCGTCCGGATCGAGGGGCACACCGACGCGGTCCCGGTGCGCGGCGGCCGGTTCTCGTCGAACTGGCACCTGTCGGCGGCGCGCGCGCAGCGGGTGGTGCGGCTCCTCATGTCGAGCGGCCTCGACCCGCGCAGGCTCCAGGTCGTCGGCTACGGCGACGTCCGCCCGCGCGGCCCGAACGACACGCCCGAGGGGCGCGCGGCGAACCGGCGGATCGAGATCAAGATCCTGAAGGGCGCGGCCGCCGCGCAGTAGGCGGTCAGTCGTGCAGCCCGAGGACGGCCATCCGGCCCCCCTCGCGGGCGAGGAAGACGACGACCGTCCTCCCTCCGACGCTCGCGACCGCGACGAGGACTCCCGGCCGCACGAGCGGGGCGATCCGGGCGGGCGGCTTGCCGTGGCGCGCCGCGGCGTCCGCCGCGGGCAGGACCTCCACGGCGCCGACGGCGGCCGGCGTCGCCGCGTCCCGCTCGACGAGGAGGGCGCGCCAGGTCCTGCGGATCGCGTCGCGCCCGGTCTGCACGTCGCCGTCGAAGCTGAAGCGCTCGGCGGACGCGCGCGCGAGCGCGTCGGCGTCGCCGCGCACGAGGGCCTCGAGGAAGGCGCGCGCGGTGCGCTCCGCGTCCTCGCGCTCCGCCAGCGGCTTGGCCTGCGTCGACGTGGACCTGGTCGTGGACGTGGTCGTGGTCGTGGACGCGAGCGGATCGGCCGGCGTCACGGCGCGCCTGCGCCTCACCGTCGTCGCCGGCGCCGGATCGACCGCCGCGCGTGCGGGTGCGGCGGCATCCGGGGTGGGTCCGGTGGCGGGCTCGGTCGCCGGCGCCTGCGCGAGCGCGAGCGCCGTGGCGAGCGCGAGGCCGTTCATGGCCCGGGGAGCGTATGCTAGCTTCGACGCCATGGCCAGCGTGCCGCGGGAAGCCTTTGGCGACCTCGCCACGACCGCGTTCGTCGACTCGAGCATCCTGTTCCGCTCGCTCGAGCCCGACGAGCGCCGCGACCTGCTCCAGGTGGCCCAGCTCGTCACGTACTCGGCCGGCGAGCTCATCTCCGACGAGGGCGACGACGTCTTCTTCATCGTCCGCGACGGGTCCGCCACCGTCCTCGGCCAGGGCGCCGCGGGGCCCGTCGAGCTCTACCGGCTCGAGCGCGGCGCCCTGTTCGGCGTCGGGCGCGCGCTCGGCAGCGCCCGGGCGGCCCGGCTCGAGGCGCTCACCGAGGTCACGGTCGTCGCGTTTCCGGCGCAGGTCGTCGGCGTCCTCGCCGAGCGGTTTCCCAAGGTCAAGAAGCTCCTGCAGGCGGTCCAGACCGCGCGCGACAAGGAGGCGGCGAGCCGGCCGCCGTCCTGAACCGGGCTCTCCGCCGCCCCGCCGCCGGCCTCGCCCGCCGTCCCTCGCTGCCGCCGTTGCTCGGGATTTTTCCGGGCGGCGAGCGTGTCTCCGCGCCAGACAAGTGTGCTAGTTTCCCGCTCCCCATGCCCCGCCGTACCGACCTCAAGAAGATCATGATCGTGGGCTCCGGGCCGATCGTCATCGGCCAGGCCTGCGAGTTCGACTACTCCGGGACCCAGGCCTGCAAGGCGCTGAAGGAGGAGGGGTACGAGATCGTCCTCCTCAACTCCAACCCGGCGACCATCATGACGGACCCGGGCTTCGCCGACCGGACGTACGTCGAGCCGATCAACCCCGCCGTCGCGGAGCAGATCCTCGCGCGCGAGAAGCCCGACGCGCTCCTCCCCACCCTCGGCGGCCAGACGGCCCTCAACCTGGCCGTCGCCCTGGCGAAGAACGGGGCGCTCGAGCGCCACGGCGTGAAGCTCATCGGCGCCCAGCTCGAGGCGATCGAGAAGGCCGAGGACCGGCAGCTCTTCAAGGACGCGATGAACCGGATCGGCGTCGGGATGCCGCGCTCCGGGTACGCGACGAGCTGGGAGGAGGCGGCCGCCATCGCGCGCGACGTCGGCTTCCCCATCATCATCCGGCCGTCCTTCACGCTCGGCGGCGAGGGCGGCGGCGTCGCCTACAACCTCGAGGAGTTCGAGCCGCTCGCGCGCCGGGCGCTCGCGCTCAGCCCCACCCACACGATCCTCTGCGAGGAGTCGATCATCGGGTGGAAGGAGTACGAGCTCGAGGTGATGCGCGACAAGAAGGACAACGTCGTCATCATCTGCTCCATCGAGAACCTCGACCCGATGGGCGTGCACACCGGCGACTCGATCACGGTGGCGCCCGCGCAGACGCTCTCCGACAAGGAGTACCAGGTCCTCCGCGACGCCTCGATCCGGATCATCCGCGAGATCGGCGTCGAGACCGGCGGGTCGAACATCCAGTTCGGCGTCCACCCGGAGAACGGGCGGATGGTCGTCATCGAGATGAACCCGCGCGTGTCGCGCTCCTCCGCGCTCGCGTCGAAGGCGACCGGGTTCCCGATCGCGAAGATCGCGGCGAAGCTCGCCGTCGGCTACACGCTCGACGAGCTGAAGAACGACATCACCCGCAACACGCCGGCGTCGTTCGAGCCCACCATCGACTACGTCGTCACGAAGGTCCCGCGCTTCGCGTTCGAGAAGTTCAAGGGCGCGGACGACACGCTCACCACGCAGATGAAGTCGGTCGGCGAGGTGATGGCGATGGGCCGCACCTTCCAGGAGAGCCTCCAGAAGGCGATCCGCGGCCTCGAGATCGACCGCGCGGGGTTCGAGTCGCCCCTGAAGAAGCGCCCGGGCGAGGCGTACGCGCCCTCCGAGCTCGACCGGATCAGGGCGGAGGCCCGCGTCCCGCGCGCGCACCGGCTGTTCTGGGTCGCGGAGGCGTTCCGCGCCGGCCTCTCGGTCGAGGACGTCTTCGGCCTCACCGCGATCGACCCGTGGTTCCTGCGCGAGCTCGAGGGGATCGTCCGGACCGAGGCGGACCTCGCGAAGGGCGTGCCGCGCGGCGCGGAGGCGTTCCGCGCCGTGAAGCGGATGGGGTTCTCCGACAAGCGCATCGCGCAGCTCGCGGGCACGGCGGAGCGCGAGGTCCGCGACGCCCGGCACGCCGCCGGCGTCCGCCCGGTCTTCAAGCGCGTCGACACCTGCGCGGCGGAGTTCGAGGCCTTCACCCCGT
>JAHWYA010000318.1 GCA_020028115.1 Anaeromyxobacter sp. | reverse complement strand
CGCCTCGGACGCATCGAGGAGGCGCGCGAGGCGCTCGCCGCGCTCGGGACGCTCCCCGGCGCGCACGGCGCCGCGCCGTCGGCGGAGGACTCCCTCCGGCGCGCGGAGGCGCTCCTCGACGGGAACCGGAACGAGTCCGCGCTCGCCCTCCTGACGCCGCTCCTGCGCGAGCTGCCGCCGGCGGGCCCCTCCGAGCCGTTCGCCTGCCGCGCGCGCGCCGCCGCCGGGCGCGCCCAGAAGAAGGAGCGGAGCTACGAGCGGGCGATCGCGCTGCTCCGACCCGTGGCGGCGGTGTGCGGCGATCCCGAGGTGCGGGTGCGGTCGCTTTACCTGTTCGCGAGCGCCGCGTCGATCGCGGGCGACCGGCAGGAGGCGGTCCGCCTGTATCGCCGCCTCGCGCGCGACTACCCGGCGCACCCCTTCGCCGACGACGCGCTCTTCTTCGCGGCGGACCTCCTCGCGCGCCTCGGACGCATCGAGGAGGCGCGCGAGGCGCTCGCCGCGCTCGTGCAGGCGCACCCCGCCGGCGACTTCCGCGACGAGGCCCGCTTCCGGCTCGCATGGCTCGCACGGCGCGCCGGCGATCGCGACGCCGCGGCGGCGCAGTTCCTCTCCATCGAGGAGGACCGCCGGGACGACTCGTACGAGCACGGCCGCGCCGCCTACTGGCGCGCGCGCGTGCTCTCCGAGACCGGCGTCGAGGGGCGGGCCGCGGCGCGGGTCATCTGGGCCGGGCTCGTCGAGCGCTACCCGGCCGACTACTACGGCCTCCTCTCGCGGGCCCGGCTCGCGGGGGGCTCGCGGCAGCCGGCGCTGCCGGCGCCGGCCCTGCTCCCGAAGCCGGTCGCCGAGGAGGAGCTCTCCTGGAACCCGGGGGCGCTCCGCGAGGACCCGCGGTTCCGCGCCGGCATCCTCCTGCTCAGGCTCGGGCTCGCGCGCGACGCGGCGGACGAGCTCGCCGCCATCGATCCGAAGCGGCTGCGCGACGCGGCGGCGGAGTCCCCCGACGCGGTGCTCCTCGTCGCCGACCTCCTCGACCGGGCCGGCGACCATCGCGCGGCCCACGGGCTGCTCCGGACCCGCGCGCGCGCCGCGTTCCGCAGGCCGCCCGACGGCGAGAACGTGCGCGCGTGGCGGATCGCCTATCCGCCCGCCTATCGCGACGCCGTGAAGCGCTGGTCGGCCCCCGCCGGCGTGCCGGCGGACCTCGTGCAGGCCCTGATGCGCGAGGAGAGCGCGCTCGACCCGCGGGCGCTCTCCCCCGCGGGGGCGATCGGGCTGACCCAGCTCATGCTCCCGACGGCGCAGGAGGTGGCGCGGCAGCTCCGGCTCGGAAAGCCGTCGCGGTCGTCGCTCACCGACGCGTCGCTCAACATCCGCCTCGGCGCGCGCTACCTCGGCGATCTCGTGCGCCGCTACGACGGCTCCGTCCCGCTCGCCCTCGCCGCCTACAACGCGGGGGCGGGCGCGGTGGCGCGCTGGCTCGAGACGCGGCGCGGGCTCGAGCTCGACGAGTTCGTCGAGGAGATCCCGGTCGAGGAGACCCGCGGGTACGTGAAGCGGGTGCTGCGGTCTTATGCCGCGTACCGGCTGCTCTACGGCCAGGGCTCCGACGGCCCCGTTGCGGAACGCTGACGTTTCCCTACACGGGCGACCCTCCGAGGGGAGGGGCCGCGTGCGGGGAGGGGAGTCCCGGGTTAGAGTTTTCACCGGATGCTCGACACCGGGGTCCTCGTACTCAACCGGGTTTACCAGCCGGTCCACATCACCTCGGTGCGGCGCGCGTTTGCCTTGCTGTACCAGGGCGCCGCCAGGGCGATCGACGAGGAGTACAAGCTCTTCGACTTCGAGAGCTGGGCGGCCCTCGCGGCCGCCGCCCACCACGACGCGGTCGGCACCGTCGGCCGGCGGATCCGGGTCCCCCGGGTCATCGTCCTCCTCGCCTACGACCACCTGCCCAAGGCGCGGGTCCGCTTCTCGCGGTTCAACATCTACGCCCGGGACGACTCCACCTGCCAGTACTGCGGGCGGAGGTTCCGGCGGTCGGAGCTGAACCTCGACCACGTCGTCCCGCGCTCCCGAGGGGGATCGACCAACTGGGAGAACGTCGTCTGCTCCTGCGTGCCCTGCAACCTGCGCAAGGGCGGCCGCACGCCGGACGAGGCGGGGATGAGGCTCCTGCGGCACCCCGGGCGGCCGCGGTGGACGCCGATGTTCCGCAGCGCGACGCGCCGGGCGTTCTACCGCGAGTGGCGGCCGTTCCTGTCGCTCGCGGACGTGGCCTACTGGAACGCCGAGCTGCTGGACTGACGCAGACGGGAGTGTCCCCCTCTGATGTAGTCCGCAGTCCGACGATATCGAACGCTCAGCCTTTTGGATGCACCCGCACGATCGGATTAGGATGCCGGTCGTGGCCGACGCGCCGACTCTGAAGCTCGTACGCACCGATCCAGAGGAGCCGATCCGCCGGCCCGCGGCGGCGCCGCGGCGCCGCACCCGGCGCGTCATCTCCGTCGGGGGAGGCAAGGGCGGGATCGGCAAGAGCCTCATCTCCGCGAACCTCGGGATCGAGCTCGCCCGCCGCGGCAAGCGCGTCGTCCTCGTGGACGCGGATCTCGGCGGCGCGAACCTCCACACGACGCTCGGCATCGACCTCCCGCGGCGGACGCTCTCCGACTTCATCGAGCGGAAGGTGCAGCGCATCGAGGACGTCGTCACCCCGACGGGCATCGAGGACCTCGGCCTGGTCTCGGGGGCGCTCGATCACCTCGACGCCGCGAACCCGAAGTACGCCCAGAAGATGCGGTTCCTGCGGCACGTCCAGCAGATGGACGTGGACTACGCCATCCTCGACCTGGGCGCCGGCACGCACGCGAACGTGCTCGACTTCTTCCTCGTCTCGGACCACGGGGTGCTCGTGCTCGTCCCGGAGCCGACCGCGGTCGAGAACGCCTACCGCTTCGTGAAGGCGGCGTTCTGGCGGCGGATGCGGAACGTCGCGTCGGTCTACGGCTACGACCCGCTCCTCCGGTCGGTGATGGAGGGCGGCACGTTCAAGAGCCCGGTCGAGCTCGTCGCGACCATCTCGGAGCGGGATCCGGACGCGGGGAGGAACCTCGCGCGCCACCTCGCCCTGTTCCGGCCCCGGCTCATCGTCAACCAGGCGCGGACGCCGCAGGACGCCGACATCGGCGCCGCCGTCGTGACCGCGTGGCGCAAGTACTTCGGCCTCGAGATGGACTTCCTCGGGACCATCTCCTACGACGACGACATGTGGCGCGCGGTCCGCGCGCGGCGCCCGCTCCTGATGGAGCGCCCGGACGTCCCGGCGGCGCGATCGTTCGCCGCGATCGCGGACTCGCTCCTCGCGCTCGACCTCACCGCGAAGACGGGGGTCGGGGCGTGAAGCGACTCGCCGATCAGACGCTGTACGAGATCCTCGAGGTGCCGAGGGACGCCCCCGGCCCGGACATCGAGGCAGCGGTCGAGCGCGCGAAGGCGCTCTACGGTCCCGGCTCCATCGCCACCTACTCCCTCATGACCCCCGACGACGCGGCGCTGCTCGGCTCGCGGATCGAGGAGGCGCGCCGCGTGCTGCTCGATCCCGAGGCCCGGACCCGCTACGACGCGTCGCTCGCCCTGTCCGCCGAGGAGGTGCGCGCGGCGGCGAACGGGACGAACGGCTCGTCTGCGCCGCCGTTCTCGACCCCGCCGGTGATCCCGGCCGTGAAGCCCGACGAGCGGGGCGTGCGGGAGCCGGGTGGCGCGGCGGAGCCCGCATTCGCCGCCGGGGACGCCGGCGCTCCGGACGCCGCGACCGCGCGGCCCCCGATCCGGCTCGATCGCGAGATCCCGGCGGCACCGGGCGCAGCCTCGCCGGCGGCGTCCGGCCCGGCGC
>JAHWYA010000022.1 GCA_020028115.1 Anaeromyxobacter sp. | reverse complement strand
CCGCTCCTCGTCCCACCGCCACGGCGCGAGGTCGTACCACCCGTGGCTCCGCACGGTCAGCTCGAGGTCGAACGGCTCCGGGACCTTCAGCTGAACCTCCGCCCGAGCCGGAGCTCGCGATCCACCCGCGGCCGGAGGGCGACTGAGGCGGGGGCTAGATCCCCTCGATCACGACGGTGTTCACGCCGTAGCACGACAGCGCGAGGAGGCTCGCGCGCTGCCAGCGGCGGTCCTTCGTCGAGATGAACCGGATCTTGTAGCGCTTCGGCTCCGGCGCCTGCTGGATCCGCTCGATCCAGTGGATGAAGGACTTGAACCCCGAGGAGTTGCAGAACTCGAGCTGCGTGAGGTCCACCCGGATCTCCTTCGCCGCGGCCTCGAGCACGTGCTGGTGCACGGCGTCGACGAACGGGTTCAGGACCACCGCCGGGTTCACGGTCGAGATCGTCCCCTTGAAGTGCACTCGGATGCCCAGCGGATCCGGCCCGATGTGCGCCGAGTACTTCTCCTCGGCGACCTGGAGCGCGGGCATGCGGGCGGCGAACGACGGGCTAGCCATGGCTTCCTCCGGCCGTGGAGAAGGACGGTGCCCGGAGTGGGCCCTCCGCCTCCACGACGATGCGCGCTGCCGCCGTGCGGCGGACGCGGATGTCCATCTGTGCCTCGAACCGGACGCGCGCGAGCCCAAGCCCGCCGCGCGCCGTCGTCGGCTGCTCCTTCATCGTCCTCAGGTAGTCGCGGAGCGCGTCGCGCTCGCGGTACATCGCCTCCACGCGGTCGCGGAGCGCGACGTACTCCTCCTCGGGACACTCGTTCGTCACGCTCACCTTCACGCGCCCGGCGCTCGGGTCGACCTCGAGGTCGAGCTCGACCTCCTGCCCGCGCGCGTGCGGCACCGCGTTCTGCATCAGCTCGTGGACGGCGAGCGCGATCTGCGCCTCGCGGTCCGGTCCGAGGGCGGCGCACGAGCAGAACGACTCGACGAAGCGGCGGATCTCGTCGATGAACACCCAGGGCGGGTTCATCCGGACGAAGAGCTGGATGGGCGCGCTCGGGCGGCCGCGGACCTCAGCAGGGGTCATTCTTGCGCCTCAGGACGACGGCCGTCATGTCGTCCGCCGGTTCGGGTGAGTACTGCTGCACCGCGTCGAACACCGTCGCGAGCGCCTGCGAGGCGGAGGGGAGCTCCGTCGCGAGGAGCGCCTGCACCCGCTCCTCCCCGAAGAGCCGCTCCGCCGGATCCTTCGCCTCGAGGATGCCGTCCGTGACGAAGCAGACGATGTCCCCCGGATCGAGGTGGAACTCGTACTCCTCGATGGGCGGCGGCTCGACCGAGGGCGAGAGCCCCACCCACGGTCCCTGCGACTCGACGACGTCCACCTTGCCGCCGCCGCGCGCGATGAAGATCGGCTGGTGCATGCCGGCGGCGACGAACCGGCCGTCCCCCATGTGGCGCGCCGCCATGAGCGTCATGTAGTCGTCGCGCCGCATGCGCCTGCGGACGTTCTCGTGGACGACGCGGTTCACCGCCGCGATGACGGCGGAGGGCGCGCAGTGCGGATCGTCGGCGATGGCCGAGTACGCCGCCGCCTGCGCCATCATCATGACGAGCCCGGAGTTGATGCCGTGCCCGGAGACGTCGCCGACGAGGACCCAGAACGTGTCGCCGAACGCCAGGATGTCGTAGAGGTCGCCGCCCACGTCGTCGGCGGGCTCCATCCGCGCGGCCACCTCGAACCCCTTCACCGCGGGGCTCACCGGCAGGATGGCGGTCTGGATCTGGTGCGCGATCTCGACCTCGCGGCGGAGCGCCTCCGTCCGCTGCAGCTCGTCGCGCGACCGCTCGACCTCCTCCACCATGGTGTTGAACGAGGTGACGAGGGCGCCGAGCTCGCCGGTGTACTCGGCGCGGACGCGGATCGAGAGGTCGCCGCCGGCGACGCGGACCATCGAGGTCGCCACGTCGCCGAGCGGCTTCGCCGCCTGCCGGAGCGACACGACCGCGACGAACCCGGCGCTCGCGAGGACCACCGCGAAGAGCGCGGCGAGCACCAGCCGGAGCCGGTCGAGGCGGCCGTTCGCCTCGCGCTCGTCGACCATCATGAGGGTGGACCAGCCCGGCGAGGCCGACGACGAGGCGGTCCGGACCGCCAGCACCGCCGTCGTGGTCCCGCGGTCCGCCCGCTCGATCCGCTCGAGGGAGCCCACGGGCCCCGCGGCGGGGGAGAGCACGATCTCCCGCGCGGCGTCGAGGTCCGCGCGCGGCAGCGAGAGGACGGTCCTGCGCGACGCGTCCGCGACGACCGGCACGAACGAGCCGGACGTGCCGTTCACCTCCGCGAGGAGGCGCGACACGGCGCCCGGCGAGATGGCCGCCACGATCCAGCCGGTGAGGTCGCCGAAGAAGTCGCGGACCGGCGCGGTCATGACGATCGTCTCGTCGTCCGGCTCTCCGCGGTCGACCGCGGAGAGCGGCGCGAGCCCGACCGAGACCTCGTCCTCCCTGGCCGCCTTGCCGCGGAGCTTCACGAGGTCGAGCGGCGCGCCGCGCAGCGACTCCACCGCGAACCCCCAGGCCCCCTCCGGCGTGTCGCGGACGAGGGTGATGATCTCCTCGTCCACCGAGAGCAGCGCGGCGGCGGTGATCGCCCCCCCCTGGTCCTGGATCGCGCGGCGCAGGTGGTCCTCGGCGAACTTCGGGTCGCCGAGGTCGAAGCTGTCCTGCATCGCCCGGGCGGACGCCCACTCGTGGATCGTCAGCGCCCGCTCGCGCTGGAAGCGCGTGAGGGAGTCCTGGATCTCCTTCGCGCGGGCGGAGAGGTGCGAGTGGACGGCGTCCGACACCACGGAGCTCGCGACCCGCTCGAAGGCGAACACCGCGCCGGCGAGCGCGAGGGCGAGGAGGACCAGCGTGGTGACGAGCAGTCGCAGCCGGAGCGACGTCTTCGTCCGATGGAGCAGGTTTCGAAGCACGGGTCCCGGCCTAGTCCTTGATGCCGAGCTGGATCGAGTAGTACTTGAGGAAGTCGTAGATCTGCGCCGCCTGCTCCTCGTTGATGCCGGAGTTCGGGCGCCGGATCATCCGCTTCATGTAGCGCTTCCACTCGGTCGAGTTGAACCGAGCGTTCACCGAGCGCGCGAGCGGGTGGCACTTCGAGCACTTGGCGGCGTACACGTCGTACTGCTTCTGCTGCGGCCCGGGGTACGCCGAGACGTCGATCCGGTCCGGGCCGCCGTCGCGCGGGTCGGACTTGTCCTGCGGCTCCGCGGTGAAGAGCATGGCGGCGAGCGCGCTACCTGCGATGGCGATGGTCTTCATGGTCAGAATGCTCCACCGATGCCCGCGTGATACGTGTTGAACCTGCCGAAGTCGGTCGTGTCCCAGTGCTCCCAGGACGCCTTCACGAAGACGTTCTGCGCGGGCGTCAGCACGACGCCGCCGGTGTACCGCACGAACCGGCTGTCCGCGCTCATCTCGGCCGGCGCCCCCGGCAGCGGGGACCCGGACCGCTTCAGCTCCTCGTATCGATACACGACGTTCAGGTACTTGCCCAGCGGGTGCTCCAGCTCCGCGTAGAAGCCGTCCTTGACGAAGAAAGGGTCGTCGAGGGCGAACGGGTAGCCGGTCGCGAGCGGATCGAGGTCGGTCTTGCGAGACGCGTACTCGCCGCGCAGGACGAGCTTCGAGATCCGGAACGTCGCGTCCGCCGCCCACGCCTCGTACCCGAGCCTCGCCTCGCGGTCGTACTTCCCGGCCATGTAGGAGCCGCCGACGCTGGCGTCGCCGATGAAGTCGCCGGCGTCCGACGAGTAGCTCAGCGTCACGCGCCCGCCGTACGCGGGCTCGGCGTTGTTGTCGTTGTAGGGGAGCGAGCGGAGCGCCATCCAGTCGACGTCGTTCGAGCCGCGGAGGCCGGACACGGTGTAGGCGCCCCACCAGGTCTGGATCCGCGAGCCGAGCCACTTCACCCCGTAGAGCATCGCGCCGGTGTCCACGTACGGCATCGGGACGACGCCGAGGTTCATCGTGTTCCGCGCGCCGTAGGCCATGCGCCCCATGTCATAGATGAGCGGCTGCGAGCCGGTCCGGTAGGACGACGGGTCCACCCGGTTCGAGAAGTCTCCGAAGGGAACGACGATGCGGCCCGCCTGGATGTTCATCCAGGCGCGCGGCTGGTAGTCGATGGCGACGTGCTCCATGTCGATGCCGTGGCAGCCGATGCAGGCCTTCGCGGAGAAGGACAGGTCGTCGTTGACGTCCGCGCCGACCTTGAGCGTCGTCATCGGCGCGAGCGACTGCGGCGACTTCCGCGCCGGGTCCTGGCGCGCCTCGACGAAGCCCCACTGGTCGACGAACACCGAGCCCGAGAAGATGATCCCCTCGACCGCGCGCGCCGGTCCCGGCGCGAGGAGCGCGCAGGCGAGGACGGCCCCGGCGGCCGCGGCGAGCCCGTGCCGCAGGTGACGTTCAGTCATTCGGGGCTCCGTTCGCGATCCACGCCTCGATCGCCGCGATGTCCGCCGGCGAGAGCGCCCCGTCGGGCGGCATGATCGTCGTGACCGAGCCGCCGACGCTGCTCGCGGTGCCGCGCAGCTTGTGGACGAGGTAGCTCCGCTCCGGCTCGTTCGGGTCGACGTACTCGAGCGACGACTCGCCGGACTGCACGCCGACCAGGGATCCGTAGGCGCTCCCCGCCTCGAGGACCGGCGCCGTCCCACCCGCCGCGTGGCAGGCGCCGGTCGCGCAGCGCGGGACGAGCACCGCCTGCACGATCGACGAGAACGACGCCGACGCGCCGCCGCCCGTCGCGGGCGCGAGGCCGTGCGCGACCTCGACGGACACCGCGCCCTTCGTGTGGCACTGCGTGCACGTCTCGACCCCGTTCACCGTCTTCGCCTCGACGTGCGCCAGGGTGGCCCCCGTCGCGTGGCAGCCGGTGCAGGCCGCCGTGAGGGGGAGGACGGCGGGCTCGTCCGGATCGTGCGGGACCGGAACGCCGTACGGGGGCGTGGGATGCCAGATCGTCGCCGTCTCGTTCCCGCGGGTCGGGGGGGCGTAGGGAGGCACCGACTCGAGGAGGTAGCTCTTCCCGGCGTGGCAGAGCGTGCAGTTCTTCAGGTCGCCCGGGAAGGCGCCGAGGTCGAAGAAGTACGCCTTCGAGAAGTAGAGGGCGTACGGCCGGATGCCCTCGAGCGACGCGAGCCCCTTGCGCGAGCCCGTGTGCATCCGGTGCATGTTCACCTTGAAGTGCGTGCTGCGCTCCTCGATGCCGTCGTAGGTCGCGCCGATCCAGACCGGACCGCCGTCGTAGAGCCGCCCCGCGGTCGTGGGGTTGACGCGGTTGAGGCGCTGCTGGAGGTCGGTCAGGTCCGCCGTGTGGCAGGTGATGCACCAGCCGGGATCGTGCCGCGCGCCCCCGTGGAACTCGATCCGATCGTGGCAGCGCAGGCACTTCTGCGGCTCCACCACGGTGCGGCGCGGGACGGCGCCCGGCGACCCGGCCGCCTGGGTCCAGGTGCCGCTCGCGGTGTTCACGAACACCCAGACGTTCTCGGCCGTCTCGTTCACCGGCTCGCCCGTGAACGGCCACCGGAAGACGTCCTTCGTCCTGAGGTACGGCGGGTTGAACTGGGCAAACCGCTTCGCCTCGAACCCGACGACGAACGTGCCCGCCGTGCCCGGCGGGATGGTCGAGCCGAAGGTGTAGACGTACTCGTCGGTGCCGCTCGTCGTGGAGAGCGCGGCCGGATCCGGGTTCCCGCCGGCCGTCCCCGAGTTGATCGTCACGCCCGAGAAGAAGAAGTAGTCGGGGACCGTGGGGCCCTGGATCTTGATGACGATGGACGTCGGCGCGAACCGGCGGGGCACGTAGCTCGTGAGCGGCCCATCCGGCTCGAACGCCGGCACCGGCGCGCCCAGCGAAGGCACGATGGGACCGATCCGGTCGTACATCCGGAACGTCACCTTCGGCCGGCCGCCGGGCACGAGATCGTCCACCCGCAGGATCTCGACGACCGGCTTGCTGTAGCGCGGCGACCGCGCCGGCGGGACATGCGCCTCCTCGATGGACGCGTACAGCTTCGGCTCGCCGGTGACGTGGCAGCCGAGGCACTTCGAGTCGTCCGCCTGCGGGCCGCCGATGTGCGGGAAGCGGGACCGGTCCACCGCCGGCGAGGAGGCCTGGTACCAGACCTCCGGGTGGCAGCCGGAGCAGGTCCGCCGGGTGATGCCGTACGTCACGACCCAGCCCTGCGCCGCGTCGCGGTGGCAGGCGCCGCAGTCGCGCAGATCGCGCGGGAAGAGCCCTCCCTTCGCGAGGAGCATCGTGGTCGCGAACGTGGTCACGATGTAGGGATCGAAGGTCGAGAGGAGGACGGACCTCCCGAACACGACCTCGCGGCCGTCCTCGGCGAAGATGCTGTACTTCCTCCCGGGGAGCGGGTCCCGGGCCGGCCAGCCCGGCTTCTGCTGGACGAACGGCGCAGGGACGGTCGTGGGGGGGGAGGCGGGGTCCCACGCCGCCGGCGAGAACGCAGGATTCCACGTCGACTGGTACAGCGTCGGCAGGTCCTTCCCGCGGTGGATGCGGTGCAGCATCCGCCCGAGCTCGAGCGGGTTCGGGTCCGTGAGCGCAGTCGTCGTCGTGGTGAAGATCGCCGCCGGGTCGATGCTGAGGACGTCGACGCTCTGCCAGGTGTGGCAGGTCAGGCAGAGCCGGACGCCGGCGACGGTCTCGTGCGCGACGACCGCGGCGCCGTGGCAGTCCACGCAGTTCGCGTCGAGGACGGTGTCGCGGGCCTCGACCGGGCCGAAGGACGGGCTGAAGTCGAACGTCGCCGCCGTCCGGAGGGAGCCCTCCTCGACCCCGTTCAGCCACGCGCCGACGCGGATCGTCTCGTACGGATCGAACCCGGTGAGGCGGGTCGCGAACACGTACCGGTAGCTGCCCTCGCCGAGGTCCACGAGCGAGGACGCGCTCTCGTACCCGGGCTGCCGCACGTTCGCGAGGACGAGCGGGTCGTCCGGGCCGCCGGGCCGCAGCGTCTGCGCGACGTGCGCGCCCGTGAGGACGAGGCTCTCCCAGGCGCGCTGCCCGTCCGCCGGGTGGTCCGTCAGCTTCGCGAGCGTGAAGCGCGGCGCGAGCGCCAGCACCTCCGCGAGCGCGAGCGGGACGTCGTGCTCGGTGACGGTGAAGGTCGCGACGGCGTGGCCGTGCAGGTCGATCCACGCCTTCTCGATCACGAGGAGTGGACCCTCGCCGGGCGCCGCGGCGACGACGCGCTCCCCGACTGAGGGTTGCTGACACGCCACCGCCGCGAGGCAGAGCCCCACGACGGCGAGTCCGGAGGCTCGCCCCGACCCGGTGTCCCGACCCTTCGTCACGGCTGGTCAACCTCGAAGGCTGATGCTGCGACCTGCATGTTACGGCTTTTGGGATTGTGGGTGTCAATCCGCAGGCTTGTCGAGTTTCGTCACCTGTCGAAGGGACGCCGTGCGCGCGCCTCCGCGCGCGGCACGCCGATGGGACGCAGCCGTTGCGTCGCTGGGCGGTCGTGCTGCGCCATATGGCGCGCTTTCGACCCCCCTTCCGGCGAAAACGGTCTTCTACCGAGACTGGGACTCAGTCCTGCGGCAACGCCGCGTCCTCGCCCACGGCATCCTGACGCCGCGGGCGCGAGGGTGCCGCCGGATCACGCGCGGTCGCTAGACCGCCGCCTCGGTCGCGCCGTGGCACTTCTTGTACTTCTTGCCCGAGCCGCAGGGGCACGGGTCATTCCGTCCGACCTTCGGCTGCGTGCGGACGACCGTCTCCTGCTTCGGGCGCGGGCGCTCGGCGTCGCCGTCCGCGGAGGACGCCTCGGCGTGGCTCTCGCTGATGCGCTGCAGGGCCCGGCGCTGCGCGGCGAGGCGCTTCTGCTCGATCTCCTCGGCGGTCTCCTGGCGGACGAGCTGCAGGCGAAGGACGTTGCCGACGACCGCGCTCTTCACGCGCCAGGTCATCTGCACGAACATCTCGTAGCCTTCCTTCTTGTACTCCTGCTTCGGGTCCTTCTGGCCGTAGCCGCGGAGCCCGATGCCCTGCCGCAGGTGGTCCATCGAGAGCAGGTGGTCCTTCCACTGCTGGTCGATCGCCTGCAGGTACAGCCACTGCTCGTACCGGCGCAGGACGGAGACGCCGTCGGCGTCGACGCCCAGCTCCTCCTCCTTCGCGCGGTAGACCTTCTCGACGACCGAGTAGACCTGCTCCTCGATCGCGGCGCGCGCCTCGGCGGGCTTCCCGCCCGGCGGCGAGAACTTCATGTCGACGCCGAACTGCTCCTTCACCATCGCCGAGAGGCCGTCGAGGTTCCAGTCGGAGACGCGGTTCGGGCAGTTCGCCCCGACCATGTCGACGACGAGGTCCTCGACGAGGTCGAGGACGTGCTCGCGCTGGTCGGGCCAGGAGAAGGTCCGCTCGACGCGGGTCTTCACCTTCGTCTTCGGATCCTCGTCGTACTCGACGACCGGGATGCCGGCGCCGAAGCCGAGCACCATGCGGCGCAGCCGGTAGATCGACCGGCGCTGCTGGTTCATCACGTCGTCGTACTCGAGGAGGTTCTTGCGGATGTCGAAGTTGTGGCCCTCGACCTTCTTCTGCGCGCCCTCGATCGCCTTCGTGAGCCAGCGGTGCTCGATGACCTCCCCTTCCTTCATCCCCATCATCTTCATGAGCCCCTGGATCCGCTCGGATCCGAAGATGCGCATGAGGTCGTCCTCGAGGGACAGGAAGAAGATGGACGAGCCGGGGTCGCCCTGGCGGCCGGCGCGGCCGCGGAGCTGGTTGTCGATGCGCCGGGACTCGTGGCGCTCGGTGCCGACGATGTGGAGGCCACCGGCGGAGACGACCTCCTCGTGCTCCTTCGCGGTCTGGACCTTGAGCTCGGCGATCCGCGCCTCGAGCCGCTTCGCCCAGTCGGCCTTGCGGGCGAGGAACGCCTGCTCCTCCTCGCCCTCCATCGGCGCGTCCGGCTCCGCCCCGACCTCGTGCTTCGCCATCATCTCGGCGTTGCCGCCGAGGATGATGTCGGTGCCGCGGCCGGCCATGTTGGTCGAGATGGTGACCGCGCCCTTGCGCCCCGCCTGCGCGACGATCTCCGCCTCGCGCTGGTGGTGCTTCGCGTTGAGGACGTTGTGCGGCACGCCGCGGCGCTTGAGGAGCGACGACACCACCTCGCTCTTCGCCACCGAGACCGTGCCGACGAGGACCGGCTGCCCCTTCGCGTTCCGCTGCTCGATCTCCCCGCAGATGGCGTCGAACTTCTCGCCCTCCGACCGGTAGACGACGTCCTCCGAGTCCGTGCGGATGTTCTTCTTGTTCGTCGGGACGACGACGACGTCGCGGTTGTAGGTCTTCGCGAACTCCTCCGCCTCGGTGTCCGCCGTGCCCGTCATGCCGGCGAGCTTCGAGTACATGCGGAAGTAGTTCTGGAAGGAGATCGTGGCGAGGGTCTGGTTCTCCGCCTCGATCTTCACGCCCTCCTTCGCCTCGACCGCCTGGTGGAGGCCGTCGGACCAGCGCCGGCCCGGCATGAGGCGGCCGGTGAACTCGTCGACGATGAGGACCTCGCCGTCCTTCACGACGTAGTCCACCTCGTTCCGGTAGAGGTGGTGGGCGCGGAGCGCCTGCTCGACGTGGTGGAGGGTCTCGACCTCCTCCGGCGCGTACAGGTTCTTGACGGAGAGCTTCTTCTCCATCTTCTCGACGCCGGAGTCGGTCATCACGATGGTCTTCGACTTCTCGTCCACCGAGAAGTCGACGTCGCGGATCATCGAGGGGATGACCTGGTTCACCCGATAGTAGAGGTCGGACGACTCGTCCGACGGGCCGGAGATGATGAGCGGCGTGCGGGCCTCGTCGATGAGGATCGAGTCGACCTCGTCGACGATCGCGAAGTTGAGCTCCCGCTGCACGTAGTCCTGCAGCCGGAACTTCATGTTGTCGCGCAGGTAGTCGAAGCCGAACTCGTTGTTCTGGCCGTAGGTGATGTCCGAGCCGTAGGCGGCCTGCCGCTCCTGGTCGGTGAGGCCGTGCACGATGACGCCGGTCGAGAGGCCGCAGAAGCGGTAGAGCCGGCCCATCCACTCGGCGTCGCGCCGGGCGAGGTAGTCGTTCACGGTGACGACGTGGACGCCGCGGCCCGAGAGCGCGTTCAGGACGCAGGGCAGCGTCGCGACGAGGGTCTTGCCCTCGCCGGTCTTCATCTCGGCGATCTTGCCGCCGTGGAGGACCGCGCCGCCGACGAGCTGCATGTCGAAGTGGCGCATCCCGAGGGCCCGCACCCCGGCCTCGCGCACCAGCGCGAAGACCTCGGGCAGCAGCTCGTCGAGCGTCCGGCCCTTCTCCTGGACCTGGACCTTCCACTCGCCGACGAGCCGGGGGAAGTCCGCCGGCGCGAGGGCCTTCATCTTCGGCTCGAGCTCGGCCACGCGAGCGACGATCGGCTGGAGCTTCTTGAGCTCCCGCTCGTTCTTCGTGCCGAGGATCTTCTTCAGGACGTAGTCGACCATGTGGTTTCCAGGGGGGCGTTGTAACGCCTCTGCGCCCGAAATCAAAGCGCCGTCGCTTCGCACCCTTGGGCCCTCTTTTGACACCCGAGCGCGGTCGTCCAGAATGGGCGCGTGGCGCACGCCCGTCCGGCCGCCCTCGCCCTCGGCGCCCTCGCGCTCGCCCTCGGCGGGTGTGCGGGCCCGGCCTCGGCCCCGCGCGGCGGCGCGCCGGACCTCTCCTTCTTCGACCTGCAGGCGCGCCTCGCGGCGCGGGCGTCGTCCCTCGTCG
>JAHWYA010000317.1 GCA_020028115.1 Anaeromyxobacter sp. | reverse complement strand
CCCGAGGACGTGCGCGTCGTGCAGCGCTCCGAGGACGTCCTGGAGCCGCTTCAGGTGGCCGACCACCTCCGCGGAGTCCGCGTGGCGGTAGCCCCGGAGCGGCTCGAGCAGGTACCGGAGCCGCTTTCCCTCGATGCGGGCCCGGTGCGCGCCCTCCTGGTCGGTCGCGTCGCGGATCGCCCCCAACCGCGCGACCAGGGCCGCGACCTGCTCGCCGACGAGCGACGCGAGCACGACGCCGAAGGTCGCGCCCTCGTCGTCGCCCGGCACGAGCCTCCGCTCGTACCGCTCCAGCCTGCGGCGGAGCTTCTCCTCGGCGCGCCGGAACCGGGCGGCGATGCGCGCGGCGTCGGGGCCGCCGTGGATGCGCGCCTCGAGCCGTGAGATGGCGAGCGCGTGCCCCGCGCGGTGCGACGGCGAGGAGACCTCGCCGCGCTTCTGTTCGAGCCAGGCGAGCTGCACCTCGGCGTCGCGCGCCTCGTTCGTCGAGCCCGCGATCCGCGCGAGCCGCTTCTCGTGGCGCGGCCTTACCCCCGCCTCGAGCCACGGGCGGAACGTGCGGATCGCGCTCCGGAGCCGGCGGACCGCCACCCGGAAGTCGTGCAGGGGCTCCTCGCCCGTCCCGGCGGCGAGCGCCTCGGCCGCCGCTCCCGCCTCGGCGAGCAGGCCGAGGGCGACGATGCGCGCGCCCTCCTCCGCCGACAGATCCATCACCCGATCCTCGATCCGCATCGCGACGATCATCATCGACGGAGGCGCGCGGCGGGGGGCCCCGGACGGGCCTCGAGCCGTGATGTCACAAATCGGCGGCGACCGCCGGGCTGGCCAGCCGGCGAGAATGCGCCAGGACGGGCTGACCCGCCGTCTGGAAGCGCTCGAGAGCCGCTCGTGGAGGACTGCCATGGACCTGCTCGTCGTCCGTCACGCGATCGCCGAGGACCGCGAGGCCTTCGCCCGGACGGGGAAGGGCGACGAGGAACGCCCGCTCACCCCCGCCGGACGCCGGAAGATGGAGAAGGGCGCCCGCGGGCTCCGGCGGCTCGTCGAGTCGCTGGACCTCCTCGCGACGAGCACGCTCGTGCGGGCGACGCAGACCGGGGACGTCCTCGAGGAGGCGTACGGGGGTGTGCGGACCGTGAGGCTCGAGGAGCTCGCGCCGGACGCGAAGCCCGCCGCGCTGCTCCGCTGGCTGGGCGCGCAGCGCCGCAGGCGGACCGTCGCGCTCGTCGGGCACGAGCCGCACCTCTCCGCGGTCGTCGAGCTGCTCCTCACCGGCACGACGCCGGGATTCGTCGAGCTGAAGAAGGGGGGCGCCTGCCTCCTCGCGCTCCCGAGGCAGGCCGCGGCCGGCGGCGCCGAGCTTCGATGGCTTCTCACGCCGGGCCAGCTCCGCCGGCTGGGGAGGTGAGTCACGCCCGGGCTGCGCCCGGGAACGGTGCGGCGGTGGCGTCCCGCGCCCGGCCGAAGCGGGGGGCGCCCATGAACCGGGCGACGTCGCGGCGCAGCGCGCGGCAGGCGAACAGGAGCGTGAGGTGGCCGCGCGGGTAGACGGAGGCCTCCGCGCCCCAGGCGCGGGCGAGCGCGACGGCGCCGCCGGGGAGCGCGATCGCGTCGTGCCGGCCGACGCCCACGAAGACGTCTGCGGCCGGCCGGGGCCGCCGTACCGGATCGAACGCGGCGAGCGCGTCCCGGAGCGCCGCCACCGGCGGGAGCGGCGTCCCGCCGCGCTCGGCGAGCGCGCGGTACCGCTGCCCGATGCGGGTCTCGCCGAGCACGGCGGGGAGGTCGGCGGGGGGCGCGACGAGCCCGAGCCGCTCGAGCTCCGGGATCGCCGTCGAGGCGAGCGCCGCGGCGAGGCCGCCCAGCGAGAGGCCGACGAGGTCGACGGGACCGCGACGCGCCGCGAGCGCGGCGCAGACGCGGATCTCGAGGACGAGCTGCTCGAACGTCGCGCGCAGCTCGGCGAGGTCGAGCGACACGAACCCCTCGCCGCTCCGGACGCCGGCCGCCGCGCGCTCGATGTGGTGCGGCGGGACGACGAGCCAGACGTCGCGGCCGGCCTCGGCGAGGAGGGAGATCCAGCCACGCACGAGCCCGATCCCGTCCGTCTTCCACGGCGGGACGAGCACCGCGGTCCCGAGGCTCCTGCGGGCGGCCCGGAACCAGAGCACGGACATCCGATCGTCGGCGTGCCGCGCGCGCGGAGACGGCGCCGACCAGCGCCCCGGTCCGGCGGGGCCGTCCGGGAGCGGCGGCAGCGCGTCGAAGCAGCCCAGGTCGCCGTCCGGACCCGCGCAGAAGCGCTGCGGCGGCCGCGGGGCTCGGTCCTCGAGCCACATCGCGAGCCTGTCGATTCCGGCGTGCACCCCCGCGAGCGGAGCCGGTCTGCGCATCCCCCATTCGTCCGTCGGTGGCGCCTGGCGCGCAAGCCCCGTGCGTCGAGATCGTGACAACTGCGTTCGCCACCCCCGCGGGGCGACCCCTCCGGCGCGCCGCCGGGGCATGGTGCGGTCATGCGAGGGAGTCCGCTGGAGTCCGCGCTGGCCTTTCACGAGGACCGCTTCCCCGGCGAGGTCGCCGAGCTGAAGCGGCTCGTCCGGATCCCGAGCGTCTCCGCCGATGGGTTCCCCGAGGTGGAGGTCGCGCGGAGCGCCGAGGCGGTGGCGGAGCTCCTGCGGCGCCGAGGCTTCTCGCGCGTCGAGGTCCTCGCGCACGACGGCGCCCATCCGTACGTGCTCGCGGAGCACGTCGAGGATCCCGCGCTGCCGACGGTGCTCCTGTACGCGCACCACGACGTGCAGCCCCCCGGCGAGGTGCGCGCGTGGCGCTCGCCGCCCTTCGAGCCCGTCGAGCGCGACGGCCGGCTGTTCGGGCGCGGGGCGGCCGACGACAAGGCGGCCGTCGTCGTGCACGCCGCGGCGGTCGAGGCGTGGCTGCGCGGCGCGGGCGGCCTGCCGGTGAACGTGAAGCTCCTCGTGGAGGGCGAGGAGGAGACCGGCTCGAGGCACCTCGCGGCGTTGCTCCGCCGGCACGGAGCGGAGCTCGATGCCAGCGCGCTCGTCCTCGCCGACGCCGGCAACGTCGACGTCGGGCTCCCCTGCCTGACCGTGTCGCTGCGCGGGCTCGTCGCCGTCGAGGTCGAGATCCGCGCGTTCGAGCAGAGCCTCCACTCCGGAGCGTTCGGAGGCCCCGTTCCGGATCCGGCGATGGCGCTCTCGAAGATGCTCGCCTCGCTCGTGGGGGAGGACGGGCGCATCGCGGTCCCCGGCCTGGAGCCGTCCTTCCCGCCGCTCGCGACGGCGCGCAGGGAGGCGCTCGGCGCGCTCGGGATCGGGGCGGCGGAGTTCGGCCAGCTCGCCCGGCTCCGCCCCGGCGTCCGGGTGTTCGGCCACGGTCACCCGCTCGAGCTGTGCTGGTGGCAGCCCGCGCTCGCCGTGAATGCGATCCAGGCCTCCTCGCGCCGCGCGGCGAGGGACGTCATCAACGGTGCCGCGTGGGCGCAGGTCGAGGTCCGGATCGTCCCGGGCCAGGACGCCGGTGAGGTCCGCGACGCGCTCGTCGCGGCGCTCCGGCGCGCCGCGCCGTGGGGCGTCGAGGTCGAGCTGCGGACGCTCGAGCTCGTGAAGCCGTGGGCGACCGACCTCGCCCACCCCGCGTTCGGCGCCGCGTTCCGCGCCCTCGAGCGCGGGTTCGGGCGGCGCGCGGCGGCGATCGGCTGCGGCGGCTCCATCGGCTTCGTCGAGCCCTTCGCCGCCGCCTTCCCGGACACCCCCGCGCTGCTCGTCGGCGTCGAGGACCCGCTCTCGAACCCGCACTCCGAGAACGAGAGCGTCGACCTCGGCTCGGTCCGGCGCGCGCTGCGCGCGGAGATCCACCTGCTCGCGGAGCTCGCGGACGCGCTCTAGGGGC
>JAHWYA010000316.1 GCA_020028115.1 Anaeromyxobacter sp. | reverse complement strand
GAACGTCTTGTCGACGACGCCGCCCCGGGAGCTCGCCGAGCCCGCGACGGTCACCTCGCCGGCGCGGTAGCGGCCGAGCGCGAGCGAGAGGTAGGGGCCGACCGCGAGCCGCTCGCTCACGCGCCAGCTCGCGCCGGCCTGCAGCCCGAGCTCGAGGCCGTTCAGCGAGACGGTGGAGGCGCCGATCGGCGCCTTCCCCTCCACGGTCGCCCACTGCCACCCGAGCGCGGCGCCGGCCCAGGGCACGACCGGCACCGGGAGCGCGAGCCCGCGGAACGAGTAGATCGCCTGCGCGCCGAGGCGCCAGGCGTGGCCGGAGCACGAGAACTCCGCGGCCGCGCAGTTGCCGAAGATGGACCGGCGGTCGACCTGCCCGAACCCGTACGAGACGTAGGCGCCGGCCTCGAGCTCGCGCCAGACGCGCGCGGTGGCGTCGAGCTGGAGCGGGACCTGCGAGGCGATCGTGAAGTCCTTCATCGGGACGCCCTTCGCGGCGTCGCCGGTGGCGGCGGCGTACCCGAGGCGCGCGCCGAGGGCGAGCTTCGGGAGCTCCGCGCGCGGAGCGGCGGGGACGAGCAGGGCGGCGAGGGCGCCGGCGAGGAAGGGCGTGCGCATCGGTGTCGACCTCCTGGCGCGGACGGTACCGTAATCCCTAGAGCGCGAGCTTGCCGCGCACGCCGAGCCCCCACCACTGGTGCATCCGCTGGTCGGGGATCGTCCCGTTCGCGACGCCGGCCTGCAGCTCGGGAGGCAGCGTCACGCCCCCGGGGATCTCGATCTTCGCCGTCGAGAACTGCCCGAGGGACCACATCGCGTACGGGCCGAGCCAGAGCTTCTCGCTCGCGCGCCAGTCGGCGCCGAGCTGGACGTTCAGGTACTCCCAGCCGCTGACCTTGCCGGTCCCCTTGGCAGTGAAGAACAGCACGGTCTGGCTCACCTCGTACGTCGCGCGCTCCCAGCCGGCGCCGAGCGCGACCCACGGGACGAACGCGGTCGCGAGGCGCGTCAGGGTGTACGTGCCCTGCACTCCGACGCGGAGATCGCGCGCGCTGCACTCGAAGCCCGAGGGGCACGCGGCGGAGGCGAGCTTGGCGAAGCCGTAGGAGACGTACGCGCCCGCCGAGAGCTCGGGCGTCAGCCGGTAGCCGACGTCGAGCTGAACCGGGATCTGGGACTTCACGAGGTCCGAGAGCTTCTGGTTCTTCATCGCGTCGCCGGCGGCCGACGCGTACCCGAGCCGTGCCCCGACCTCGAGTTGTGCGAAGGACGCGGCGGGGGTGACGAGCAGGGCGGCGGCGACGGCGACGGTAGGGATGCGCATGGCGGAGGCCTCCGGGGCGGGACGATAACGCGTCGGCGCGTGGCGCTCGCGCGGAAAAGAAAGACGGCCGCCCGGTGGGCGGCCGTCGGGTGCTGCGGCCTGAGGTCGGGATTACGCGGTAGTCACCGCCCGCCTGAAGCCCAAGCTCGAACCCGCTCAGATTGATGGTCGCCTTCCCGCCCGGGCCCTTGAGCTCGGTGCTCGCCATCTCGTAACCGAGCGCGGCGCCGACCCACGGGGTGAGCGCAGCCTTCACCTGGTTGAACGTGTACACGCCCTGGGCGCCGACCCGAATCGCGGACCCGGAGCACGTGACGCCCGACTGATCACACACGTTCTGGCCCACGAGGCTCGAGAACAGCTCCTTGTCGGTCTGACCGATGCCGTACGAGACGTACGCGCCGATCGCGACATCCTTGTTCAGCTTGTAAGCGCCCTCGATCTGGATCGGAATCTGCGACTTGATCGAGAACTGCTTCATCGTCGTGTCCTTCGCGGCGTCGCCCATTGCCGGCGCGTAGCCGACGCGGGCGCCGAGCTGGAACTGCGCGAAGGAGGCGGTCGGAACGAGGAGAGCCACGAGGGAAGCGAGCACGAGCTTGCGCATCTGTTTCACTCCTTGTGAGTGTAGTACCCCTGCCCGAGGGGACGACTGGTTGCGCGGAACTGCGTCGCGCCCCCTCGAGCGCCGGGCGTAGCCTCCTCTACTCCGGGTTTTGAAGCAAGCATGTTGTCGTCACGAAACCCGCGCTGCGACGCGTGATCGTCACACGGTGTCCCATGATCCGGGGACATCCGGACAACCGCGTCCGGAACTCGGAACGAGTGCGTCGAGCGCGTGTCGCTCCTTCGGTCGATGCCGCACCGCGCCGGATGCGAGACCCGGTCGCGAACCACACGCACCGACACGCGACGGCTTGACCGGCGGTGGCGCCGTCGCCGATGGTTCGCGCACGACCCCGCACTCCGGGTCGCAACCACGGGCCGCGGCGCCCCACTCCTTTTCCGGGACGCCGAAGCGGTCAGTTCCCGCGCGCGAGGACGACCGCGGTGCGGGAGGTGAGCTCGGCCGTGCGCGCGAGGAGCCCCTGCGCCTCGTCGTACAGCGCCGCGGCCTCACCCTCCCCCGCCGCCGCGGGGAGCTCCGCGATGCGGGCGAGCAGGTCCGAGGCGCGGAGGAGGTGCTGGTGCGCGAGCAGGAGGTCGCGCCCGAGCCGGGCGCCCTGGCGCGTGTAGACGAGCCCGGTCTGGAAGAGGCGCGCGAGCGACTTGCGGTTCACGTCGTCGACCGCGCCGCACCGCGCGACGAGCTCCCGCAGCTTCTTCGCGTCCCGCGCGCGGGCGAGATCCACCACCGGTGGAGCGACGCGCGCCTTCCGCATTCGGGGGACCGAGGGGGGCATCGACGCGAGGATGGTAGGCACCCCCCTCCGCGCCGGTCAACGGTTCGAAGCGCTTGACAGTCGGTCTCCCGACACCCACCCGGGGGCGCAGAGTGCATCCCGTAACCCGGCGCCGTGGCGAGGCGCGCGATGGCGTCGCCGAGCCGGGCACACGACGACCGAGCAGCGCAGCCGTACCTGTTGGTACGGTGAGCAGCGCAGGGAGGAGTCTGCCCGGCGCAGGCAGCCAGCGTGCGCCGCAGCAGGCGTCCTGGGTTATGGGATGCGCTCTAGGCGAGCGACCGCGCCGCGAGCTCCTCGACGCACGCGAGCGCCTTGTCGAGGCCCGCGGGGTCCGAGCCGCCCGCCTGCGCGAGGTCGGGCTTCCCGCCGCCGGAGCCGCCGACGAGCTTCGCCGCCTCCTTCACGAGGTCGCCCGCCTTCACCTTCGCGGTGAGGTCCTTCGTCACCGCGACGAGGAGGATCGCCTTCCCGTCCGACTCGGCGCCGAGCGCGACGACGCCCCGGCCGAGCTTGTCGCGGAGCTTGTCCGCGAGCTCGCGCAGCGTCTTGCCGTCGCCCTGCACGCGCGCGGTGAGCACCTTCGCGCCGCCGCCGAGGTCCTTCGCCCGCGCGGCGAGGTCGCCCGACTGCGCCGTCGCGGCCTTCGACGCCGCGTCCTCGAGCGCGCGCTCGAGCTCCTTCACCCGGCGCTGGGCCGCCTCGACCTTCTGCGCCACCTCGAACGCCCCGGCGCGCAGCAGCGCCGCCGCGCGCTTGAGCTCCGCCGACTCCTTCTGGGCGAGCTCCACCGCCTTCGGCCCGGTGAGGGCCACGATGCGGCGCACCCCCGCGGCGATCGACTCCTCGCTCGCGATCTTGAAGAAAGCGATGTCGCCTGCGCGCCGGACGTGCGTGCCGCCGCAGAGCTCCTTCGACGGGCCGATCCGGACGACGCGCACGACGTCGCCGTACTTCTCGCCGAAGATCATCATCGCGCCGGCCTGGCGCGCCTTCTCGAGCTCGAGCACGGCGGTGTCGGTCTCGGCGTTCTCGCGCACGAGCTCGTTCACGCGCTGCTCGATCGAGGCGAGGTCCTCGTCGGAGAGCGGCTGGAAGTGGGAGAAGTCGAAGCGCAGGTAGTCCGGCGCGACGATCGAGCCGGCCTGCTTCACGTGCTCGCCGAGCCGCTCGCGCAGCGCGAACTGGAGGAGGTGGGTCGCGGAGTGGTTGGCGCGCACGAGATCGCGCCGCCGGTCGTCGACCGCGAGCTCCACCACGTCGCCCACCGCGAGCTCGCCGGACTCGACCACGCCGACGTGGGTCACGAGCCCCGGGACCGGCCGGCGCGCGTCGCGCACCTGCACCGCGCCCTTCGGGCCGCGGATCGCGCCCAGGTCGCCCACCTGGCCGCCCGACTCGCCGTAGAACGGCGTCGCGGCCGTGACGATCTCGACCTGGTCGCCCTTCGCCGCCTTCGCGACCCGCGCGCCGTTCGAGACGATCGCCTTCACCTCGGCCTTCGCGACCGGGGTCTCGTAGCCGAGGAAGTGGGTCTCGCCGAGCTCGTTCGCGATCTGCTTGTGGAGGTCCGTCACGGCCTGGTCGCCGGAGCCCTTCCACTCCGAGCGGGCGCGCTGCTCGGCCATGTGCCGGTCGAAGCCCGCCTCGTCGACGCCGAGGCCGCGCTCGCCCGCGATGACGCGGGTGAGGTCCATCGGGAAGCCGAAGGTGTCGTAGAGCTGGAACGCGACCTTCCCCGGGACGACCTGCTCCTTCGCGCGCTCGAGGCGCGACATCTCCTCCTCGAGGATGCGCAGCCCGCTCTCGAGCGTGCGGCGGAAGGACTCCTCCTCCTGGGCCGCGACCTTCGTGATGAAAGGCCGGTTCTCGCGGGTCTCCGGGTAGGCGGCGCCCATCTCCTCGATCACCGCGCCGCAGACGTCGGCGAGGAAGAGCTTCTCGAGGCCGAGCCGCTTCCCGTGGCGGATCGCGCGGCGCATGATCCGGCGCAGCACGTAGCCGCGCCCCTCGTTCGACGGCAGGACGCCGTCGCCGACGAGGAACGTCGTCGCGCGCGCGTGGTCGGCGATGACGCGCATCGAGACCGAGTCGTCCTCGTTCGCGCCGTAGCGCTTCCCGGAGAGCTTCTCGACCGCGCGGATGATGTTCTGGAACAGGTCCGTGTCGTAGTTCGAGCGCTTCCCCTGCGCGACCGACGCCATCCGCTCGAGGCCGGCGCCGGTGTCGATGGACGGCTTCGGGAGCGGCGTGAGGTTCCCGTCGGCGCTCCGCTCGAACTGCATGAAGACGAGGTTCCAGATCTCGAGCCAGCGGTCGCAGTCGCAGGCGACGCCCTCGCACCTGCGGCCGGCCTTCTCCTCGGCGCAGGGGATGTCGCTCCCCTGGAAGTAGTGGAGCTCCGAGCACGGGCCGCAGGGGCCGGTGTCGCCCATCGACCAGAAGTTGTCCTTCTCGCCGAGCCGCAGGATGCGATCGTTCGGCAGTCCGGACACCCTGCCCCACAGGCCGAAGGCCTCGTCGTCGTCGGTGAAGACGGTGGCGGCCATCCGGCTCTTGTCGAGCTTGAAGTCGCGGGTGAGCAGCTCCCACGCGTAGGCGATCGCCTGCTCCTTGAAGTAGTCGCCGA
>JAHWYA010000315.1 GCA_020028115.1 Anaeromyxobacter sp. | reverse complement strand
GAAGGCGCGGGCGTACGCCTCCGCGAGCGCGAGGTCCACCCGCGGCGCGAGGCCGCCCGCCGGGCCGGCGCGCCGCACGGAGACGTCGACGCCGCCGCGGGCGAGCCGTTCCTTCACGACCTTCGTCGCGTCGGTCTCGAGCGCGGCGAGCTCCCGCGGGAGGCGGACCTTCACCTCGCAGAACTTGTGATTGACCGAGCGGACCTCGACGTCGAGGGCCTCCGTCCCGGCGGCGCCGCGGCCGGCGCCGAACCCCGTCATGCTGCGGATCATCGGCGCCCCTGGCGTTCCATGCGTGCCCGGACCGTAGCGGCCGGTCGCTGGACCGTCAACTCCAGCGGGGGGCCACTCGCCTCGCTTCGCTCGGCTCGCGCCCCCCCGGGCCCCCCGCTCGCTCCGGGGCAGCCTCATCCGGCTGCCCCTGCGCTCGCAGGCGCGCGCGTGCACGCTGCTACGGGATCGGACGTGCCTCGTCGAGGAGCATCACCGGGATGCCGTCGTCGATGCGGAAGGCGAGCCGGCAGGCGAGGCAGCGGATCTCGCCCTCCTGCTCCCGGAACTCGAGCTCGCCCTTGCACTTCGGGCAGGCGAGGATCTCCTTCAGCTCCGGGGGGAGCGCGGCGCGCGACTTCTCGGCGGAGGTCATGGGGTCCTCGTGTTCGCGAGCTTCAGCTTGTCGATGAGCTCCGAGGTGGAGTGGTCCTTCGGGTCGCCGGCGACCGCCACCCTCCCCCCGTACGCGCGCACCTCCGCCGCCTCGGGGATGGTCTCGGGGGTGTAGTCGGTCCCCTTCACGTGGACGTCCGGGCGGAGCGCGCGGATCACCGGCACGACGTCCTTCGAGTCGAACAGCACCACGTGATCCACGCAGGTGAGCGCCTCGAGGATCTCGGCGCGCTCCGCCTCCGGGACGACCGGCCGCGACGGCCCCTTGTTGAGGCGCGTCGAGACGTCGCTGTTCACCGCGACGACGAGGAGGTCGGCGTGCGCGCGGGCGCCGGCGAGGTACCTCAGGTGGCCGACGTGGAAGAGGTCGAAGACGCCGTTCGCGAGGGCGATCGTCCGGCCCGCGCGCGTCGCCGCCTCGCGGAGCGCCGACAGATCGGCGAGGGCGAGCCGCTTCGAGGTCACGGCCGCAGGAGCTCCGCCTCGAGCTCCGCGCGCGTCACCGTCGCGGTGCCGGGCTTCTGGACGACGAGCGCCCCCGCGATGTTCGCGAGCCGCGCCGCCTGCACCGCACCGCCGCCCGCGGCGAGCCCTGCGCAGAAGGTCGCCGCGACGGTGTCGCCGGCGCCGGTGACGTCGACGGCGTCCTGGCTCCCGTGCGCCGGCACGTGGACGGGGGCGGCGCCGCGGCGGAAGACCGACATGCCGTTCCGGCCGCGCGTCACGAGGAGCACCTCGCACCCGACGCGCCGCTGTAGGGTCCGCGCGGCGCGGTCGAGCCCGCCGCGCCTGGCGAGCGAGACACCCGACGCCGCCTCGAGCTCCACCTCGTTCGGCTTCACCATCGTGAGGCCGGTGAACGCCCGCAGGTTGTACCGGGAGTCGACGCACACCGGCACGCCGCTCTTCACGAGCCCGCGGAGCGCGTCGATGGCGAGCGGCCCCACCGCGCCGGACCCGTAGTCGCTCGCGAGCACCGCGTCGGCGCGCCGCCCGAGCTTCTCGAGCGTCCGGACGAGGCGGCGCTCGACCAGGGCGGGGAGCGGCTCCGCCGGGGCCCGGTCGAGCCGGATCATCTGCTGGCGCCGGGTCGAGCGGCCGCCGGCGAGGATGCGGGTCTTCGCCTCGGTCGGGCGGCCGGGGACCTTCACGATGCCCGAGACGTCGACGCCGACCTCCTCGAGCTCGTCGAGGAGCGCCGTGCCGAGCGGGTCGTCGCCCACCGCGCCCACGGCGCGGACCTTCACGCCGAGCGCGGCGAGGTTCTGGGCGGCGTTCCCCGCCCCGCCCGGCTTCAGCTCGGACGACTCGTAGCGGACGATGAGGACCGGCGCCTCGCGGCTCACCCGGTCGGTCTCCCCGTAGACGTACTCGTCCGCGACGAAGTCGCCGACGACCACCACCTCGGCGCGCGGAAAGGCGCCGAGCAGGCTCGCGAGCGCGGGCAGCTCGGGTTCGCGGAGGCGTCGCACGCCGACGGTCGTACCGCGCGCGGTCCGCGGACGTCAATTCGGCATGTTCATCGCCCACCAGGAGACGCGGGCGAGGACGCGGGCCCGATCATGCGACGCCGCCGCGCGAGCGACCGTCTCCCGCGCCGTCCGCCGCCCGAGGGCGCCGGACGACGGTGCTGGGCGGGCGGGTCTTCCAGCGCCGGTGCAGCCAGTACCACTGCTCGGGATGGGCGCGGACCCAGCGCTCGAGCCGGTCGTTCAGGTCCTGCATGAACGCGAGGACGTCGCGCTCGCGGTCGCCGGTGTCCGGGAGCTCGAGCGGCCCCTCGATGACGACGTGGTGGCGACCGCCGCCGAGCGGGTACGACAGGGCGAAGATCACCACCGCGCCGCTGCGGCGCGCGAGGACGGCGGGGGTCGCGGCGGTCGCGGCGGGGACGCCGAAGAAGGTGGGGAAGATGGCGTGCCGCGCCTGCTGGTTCTGGTCGATGACGTAGCCGAGCGCGCGGCCGGACTTGATCGAGCGGACCGCCGCCGCGAGCGTCGAGCCCTTCGACACGACGAGGTCCTCGACGCCGGTGCGCTGGCGGATCGCGCGCCAGAGGTCGTTCGCCCCGGACTTCCCCATCTGCCGGGAGATCATCGTGACCGGCACCCCGCGCAGCGTGTGCGCCGCGGCGAGCACCTCGAAGTTCCCGAAGTGGGCGGTGCACGCGATGACCCCGCGGCCGCTCGCGCACGCCGCCTCGAGCACCTCGCGCCCGTCATACACGAAGATCCGCTCGAGCTCCTCCTTCCGGAGGAACGGCAGGCTGACGAAGTCCGCGATCATCCGGCCGAGGTTCACGAAGGTCGCCCGCGCGATCCGGCGCCGCTCGGCCTCGGGCTTCTCGGGGAAGGCGAGCCGCAGGTTGTCGAGGACCACCCGCCGGCGGATCCGGAGCGCCCACACGAGCGTGCCGAGCGCCGCGCCGAAGGCCTCGAGCCAGCGGCGGGGGATCCGGGAGACGAGCCAGCCGAGGAGTCGCATGATCGTCAGGCCCTCGCGCCGCGGAGCGCCGCCGCGGACGCCGGTGAGCCGAGCGCCGCGTCGAGCGCGGCCTCGAGGACGTCCGCGCCGCGGACGATCTCCGCGTCGATGCGGAGCGCGCGGACGCGGGGATCGGCCGCCGCGGGCGCGGGGAGGCGGACCGCGTCCTTCTCCGTCGTGACGACGAGATCGCAGCGCGCGGCGTCGGCGGCGCGGAGGGCGGCGGCGAGGTCCGCCGGCGCGAACCGGTGGTGGTCCGGGAACACGGCCTCGGCGGCGATCTCGGCGCCGAGCGCGGCGAGCGTGCGGCGGAACCCCTCCGGCCGGGCGATCCCGGCGAGCAGCAGGACCCGGCGCCCGCGGAGCGCGTCGAGGCCGCCCTCCCCCTCGAGCGCGCCGTCGACGAGCGCGAGCGGCGCGTGGCGCGACTCGACCGGATCCCGGCCGGTCGCCTCCCGCGCGAGGGCGCGCAGCGCCTCGAGCCGCCCGGGCGCCGCCTGGTCCGCGCGGGAGAGCCAGACGAGCCCCGCGCGCCGGAGCGCCGAGCGCGGCTCGCGGTTCGGCCCCGCGGGGAGGAGCCGGCCGTTGCCGAAGGGGTTCGCGGCGTCGAGGACGACGACGTCGAGGTCGCGGGCGAGGGCGCGGTGCTGGAAGCCGTCGTCGAGGAGCAGCGCGTCGGCGCCGTGGTGGCGCACGGCCGCGCGGGCGAGGACGGCGCGGCGCGGCCCGCACAGCACCGGCGTCCCGGGCAGCCGGCGCGCGAGGAGCACGGGC
>JAHWYA010000314.1 GCA_020028115.1 Anaeromyxobacter sp. | reverse complement strand
CCGGATGCGCGCGGGCGGCGCCGCCGCTAGGAGAGGCGCCGGAGGTGCTGCATGGTCACGAGCTTCATCCGGCGCGCCCTCGCCACGGCGGGCGCGCTCGTCGCGGTCGCCGCCCTCGCAGGCGACCGGAAGGCCGAGCCGTTCGCGATGGTGTCGATGGACGAGGTCGAGAAGATGATCGGCCAGCCCGACGTCTTCGTCGTCGACGCGAACCCAGAGGAGATCTTCCGCAAGCACCGCGTGCCCGGCGCGACGTGGTGGAAGTCCGCGCCGCTCGCGAAGCTCCTCCCGGCGGAGAAGGACCGGCGGCTCGTCTTCTACTGCGCGAGCCCCACCTGAACGGCGAGCCACGACGCCGCCCGTGAGGCGGCGAAGCTCGGGTACTCGAAGCTCTACGTGATGCCGGACGGCATCCGCGGCTGGGTGAAGGCCGGCAAGCGCGTCGAGGCTGGGGGCTGATCACCGAGGACTCGCGCCTTCGGGCGCGAGTCCGAGCGGGGAACGTGCGCTCTTCGCGGTGACGCCGGATCGACTGACCCGCGTTGCCGCACCCTTCCAGGGCCCCAACCCGGCACGGCGCCGCCGGCGAGCGTCCCTCGTGAGGTGCTCCGGCACCGCGGGGGGCGTGTCCTTGCGGTTCACACCATTCGTGGAGATTGCTCGGGCGTCGGTGGCGTCCCGCCGGAGGGACACCGGATGGTGCACTACGGAGTCGAGACGGACGCCGGGATCGGGCCACTCTGCGGCGACTGGGCCGGCGCGCCGAGCTGGACGAAGGTCGCCGCCGCGGTGTCGTGCCCGAGGTGCCGCGCCCTGATGGCGCGGGCCGTACTGCGACGAAAAGGCCCGAAGGCGCGGTGCCTTTGGGCCTTCGGTTCCAGTGGGCAGCGAGGGGATCGAACCCCCGACCCTCCCCGTGTGAAGGGGATGCTCTACCGCTGAGCTAGCCGCCCTGGTGCTGCGAGGCGGCGGAGTATGTCTCCGGTCCCAGGACGTGTCAACGCGATCGGAGCCCTCCGCGCGGTCGCTACTCGGCGCCGCCCTCGCCCCCTCCTCCGCCGTCCCCGGCGCCGGGCGGCGCGCCCGGCCGGCGCTCCGGCTCGAGCTTCCCGGCGAGCTCCCGCGCCTTGCGCTTGATGCGCGCGAGCTGCTTCGCAAGGTCCTGGTAGTCCTGCCGGCCCGGCACGCCCGCGGCCGCCATGAGCCGCTCCTGGACCTGCTCGACGCGGCGCTTGCCGCGCTGCGCGAGGCCGATCGCCCGCGCCACCGCGTCCTGCCCGCGCGGATCCGAGAGCACCTTCTCCGCGGCGCGCGCGACGAAGCGCGTCCCCGCGTCGAGGAGCGCTCCGCCGAGCCCCTTGCCACCGCCGCCTCCGCTCGCCATCGCCCCTCCTGCTACGGCAGCTCGGTCCGGACCGCGCGCAGCGCCGCGTCCACCACGGAGCGGTAACCGGCGCGCCGGACGAGCGCCTCGAGATCACCCTCGACCCGCACCTTGCCCGAGAGGGCCGCCTGGACGGGGTCACCGCCGGCGAGCAGCGCCCGCCAGATCCCGTACGGCGCCCGCAGCACGTACGCGGGCTCGAGCTCGAGCAGCTCGTCCTCGTCCGCGAGGACGCGCCAGCGCACGATCCGGCCGCGCTCCTGCTCGCCGTGCACCGCGACCGTCCGCGGGAACGCGGGCGGCTCGGCCGCGACCACGATGGCGGCGTCGCGCGGGAGCCCCTCGAGCGCCCGCGCGAGCTCCGGCTGCGCGTTGAGCGCGCGGACGAGCGCCTCGATCCACTCGGGGGAGGCGAACCGCACGTCAGCTCCGCTTCAGCCACCCGAAGAGGCCGCCGCGCTTCTCCGGCTCGCCGCCCGCGGCCGCGCCGATCGCCGCGTCGCGCTTCTTCGCCTCCTCGGCGAGCGCCTTGCGCAGCCCCTCCGGCGTGTCCTTCGTCGCGAGGCCGATCTCCGTCATGCCCTTCACCGGATCGTCGAAGCTCACCTTGAGCAGGCACTCCTCGTCGAGCTTGAAGTCGATCCGCCGGCCGGTCGCCGCGGCGGGGAGCCGGATCGAGCCGAGGAACTCGTTGTCGACGATGAGGTCCGACTCGCCCTGGTAGATGTCGATCTCGATCGGCTGCCCCGGCTCGCGGGGCGGCGGCAGGCGGAAGCTCTTCGTCGACGGGATCGTCTGGTTCTTGTCGAGGATGCGGCGGAAGTGGTTCGTCGGCGTCGCGATGCCGATCGGCATCGAGAGCACGTCCACCAGCGTCACCGAGTCGATGCTGTCGAGCGAGTCGCCGAGCAGCGCGGCGCCGAGCGCGACGCACTCGTCGGGGTGGACGCCCTTGCGCGCCGATCGGCCGAAGTGCTCCTGGATCTTCTGCTGGACGAGCGGCATGCGGCTCTGGCCGCCGACGAGGATGATCTCGTCGATCTCGTCGGGCCGGATGTTCCGCTCCGCGAGCACCTGGTCGCAGAGGGCGAAGGTCCGATCGACGAGGTCCTGCGTGAGGTCGTTCAGCTGCTGCCGCGAGAGCTGCAGCCGGACGTCGAGCGGGCGGCCCTTCTTCTCCTCGATGTACGGCAGGTCGATGGCGACGTTCGGCATGAGGGAGAGGTCGATCTTCGCCGCCTCCGCCCCCTTCTTCACGCGCTGCATCGCGATGGGCGACTGGGCGAGGTCGATCTTGTGCTGCCGCCAGAAGTCCTCGAGGACGTAGTCGATGATGCGGTTGTCGAAGTCGACGCCGCCGAGGAACGTGTCGCCGCCCGTCGCGAGGACCTCGAAGACGTTGCCCGAGAGCTGCAGCACCGAGACGTCGAAGGTCCCGCCGCCGAGGTCGTAGACGAGCACCTTCTGGTCGAGGCCGCGGGAGAAGCCGTACGCGAGCGCCGCCGCGGTGGGCTCGTTCACGATCCGCTTCACGTCGAAGCCGGCGAGGGCCCCCGCGTGCCGGACCGCGAGCCGCTGCGCGTCCGAGTAGTAGGCGGGGACCGAGATGATCGCCTCGTCGATCCGCTTCTGCAGGAACGCCTCGGCGATCTTCTTCACGTGCGCGAGGACCATCGCGCTGATCTCGGGGAGCGTGTGGACCTTGCCCCCGAGCATCACCGCCGCCTCGCCGCCGGGCCCCTCGACGATGTCGTAGGAGTAGTAGTTCCGCAGCTCCTGGACGACCTTCGAGTTCCACTTGCGGCCGATGAGCCGCTTCGCGCCGTAGATCGTGTTCTTCGGGTTCGTGACGAGCTGGTCCTTCGCCACGCCGCCGACGAGCACGTCGCCGCGGTCCGAGAGCGCCACGACCGTCGGGAGGATGAGGTTGCCGCGGTCGGTCGGGACGACCTTGGGGATCCGGCTCCGCACGTGCGCGACGCAAGCGTTCGTCGTGCCGAGGTCGATGCCGATGATCGGCTTCTCGCGAGGGCCGGCCATCCTGCGGTCTTAGCACGGAACCGGCGGGGGTGGCTCGCGGGCGACCCGGTCACGCGGCGCTCGTCGCAGGGGTGGCTGCGCGTCGGGCCCGCGGGACGTCGCCCTAGAACGGCACGTCCCCGCCGCCGCCGTCGCCCTCGCCGCCTCCGGCGCCGTCCGCGTCGTCGTCGACGGGCGCGACGAGGTGCATGGGCGGTCCGCCCTCGGCCGGCGGGCGCGGCCGGGCCTCGCCGAAGAGCGCCGGGATCACGCGCGCCTCGCGCGGCGCCGGGAGCGGCGCCGCCGCGCCGGCCGGCTTCAGCGCCGGCGCGCCCGCCCCGGGGTCGTCGAGCTGCCAGCGCTCGAACAGCTCTGGCTCGGACGGCGGCAGCTCCTCGAGGAACCGCGACGCCTTCAGGACGATCCGCTCCCGGTCCCGCGGCGCGACGACGAGCGGGTACGAGAGGTAGAGATCGTCCTTCGCCCGCGTGCAGGCGACGTAGAAGAGCCGGCGCTCCTCCTCCTC
>JAHWYA010000313.1 GCA_020028115.1 Anaeromyxobacter sp. | reverse complement strand
CGGCGTCCTCCGCTCGCGCCTGCGCCTGCGGGCTGCGGACGCCGCCCCGCGTCCCGGTCTCGGCGCGCAGCTGCCGCTGCGCGGCGGCGGCGTTGCCGCTCGCCGCCGTCCCCGCGCTCATCGCGCCGGACGCCATCGTGCCCGTGAGGAACAGGGCGCCGGCGATCAGTCCGATGCACCAGACCAGCACGCCGTGGAGCATGCCGGACCGCGAGTCCTCCGCGCCCGCCATGCGGCTCGCGAGCCAGGCCCCGAGCAGCGTCGCGACGAACGGCGTGATCAACCCCCAGATCGCCGCCGCGACGCCGAGCGACCGGGAGTCCGCGGGCTCCGCCGCGAACCCGATCGCCGCTCCGATGAGCCCCATCACGACGTGCGCCGCGAGCGCGACCAGCACGCCGGCGGCGACCGCGCCCCAGTGCAGCCGCGGAAAGAAGCGTCCGCCGGCGACCTCCGAAGTGGTTGCAGCCATGTTCACTCCTCCCCGGTGGGACGTGCGCCCACCCGCTCCGAAGGTGGGTCCGCGTTCGGAGCGTTACAACCCGTGGGAGGTGAGACCGAGCCCTAGAGCACCAGGGCGCGGACCGAGCGGACGTGGGGCAACCCGCGGAGCCGGTCGAGGACCTCCGGCGACGGCGCGGAGTCCACGTTCAGGAACGAGAACGCACCGGACCGATCGTCGAGCCGCGACAGCGAGATGAGCGCGATGTTCACGCCGGCCGCCGCGAGCGCGGTGCCGAGGTTGCCGACCACGCCGGGCGCGTCGTCGTTCTCGACCACGATCACGTGGCCCGACGGCACCGCCTCCACCCGGAAGCCGTTCACGCGGACGATCCGCGCCTCCCGCTTGCCGTAGACCGTCCCGGCGACGAGCGTCTCCCCGCCCTGCCCGCGCACCCGGAGCGTCACGAGGCTCGCCCAGTCGTGCGGCTCCGCCGACCGGACCTCGCGCACGTGGATGCCGCGGTCCTTCGCGATGGCGGGCGCGTTCACCTCGTTGACGGGCGTCTCGAGGAAGTGGCGCAGCAGCCCCACCAGCGCGCGCGCCGCGAGCGGCCGCATGGGGACCGACGCGAGCTCGCCCGAGACCTCCACGGTGACCTCCGAGGGCCCCTGCGGCCCGAGCTGCGCCGCGACCGCCCCGAGCTTCTCCGCGAGCGGCAGGAACGGCGCGAGCTGGTCGAGCACCTCCTTCGGGAGACCGGGCACGTTCACCGCGTTCTTCACGATCCCGTCGCGCAGGTACGCCACGAGCTGCTCCGCGATCGCGACCGCCACGGCGGACTGCGCCTCCTCCGTCGACGCGCCGATGTGGGGCGTGCAGACGACGTTGTCGAAGGCGAAGAGCGGGTGGTCCGCCGCGGGCGGCTCCTTCTCGAAGACGTCCAGCGCGGCGCCGCCGAGGTGCCCCGCGGCGAGCGAGTCGGCGACGGCGCGCTCGTCCACGATGCCGCCCCGCGCGCAGTTCACGAGGATCGCGCCCTTCCTCATCTTGGCGAGGGTCGCGGCGCCGACGAGGTGGCGCGTCTGCTCGGTGAGCGGGACGTGCAGCGAGACGACGTCGGCCTCCCGCCAGAGCCGCTCGAGGTCGACGAGCTCCGCGCCCAGCTTCGACGCGGCCTCGGGGGTGATGAACGGATCGTAGGCGACCACCCGCATCTTCATCGCGAGGGCGCGGTCGACGAGGACCGAGCCGATGTTTCCGATCCCGACGACGCCCAGCGTCTTGCCGGCGAGCTCGCGCCCCTGGAACCGCTTCTTCTCCCACTTGCCCGCCTTCACGCTCGCCGTCGCGCTCGGCACGTGGCGCGAGAGGGAGAGGATCATCGCGAGCGCGAGCTCCGCGACCGTCGTCGACGAGCCGCCGGGGGTGTTCATGACCACGACCCCGCGCCGGGTCGCGGCGTCGAGGTCCACGTTGTCGACCCCGACCCCGGCGCGGCCCACGACGCGGAGGCGGGCGGCCTTCTCGAGCAGCCTGGCCGAGACCTTCGTCGCGCTCCGGACCGCGAGGGCGTCGTAGCCGCCGACGATCGCCTCGAGCTCCGCGGCGGGCAGCCCGACCTTCACGTCGACCTCGAGCCCGGCGTCGCGGAGGATCCGCACCGCCTCCGCCGAGAGGTCGTCCGACACCAGCACGCGCGCCGCCATCTGGTCTCCTCCAGCGTCCGTCGCCCCGCGCGAGCCGCGAGGGACGGGGGAGTTAGCCGCGGCACCCTCCTCCGTCAACACGACGCGGGGGATCACCCGCCCGCGCGGAGCCCGCCGAGGACGAGCTCGGTGGCCTGCCGCTTCGCGCGGTCGATCTCCTCCTCCGTCCTCGCCGGGACGATCCCCACCACCATCCCGGAGACGGCGAGCTCGAGCGCCCCGAGGATGGCGGTGGCGGCGATGACGGGGTCGAGCTCCGGCTTGAGCTCGCCGCGCCCCTGCCCCTGCCGGACCACGTCGGCGACGAGCTGCACCGCCCGCTCGAAGGTCTCGCGCGTCGAGCCGGCGCGGAGCGCGTGGGTCGTCCGGGTCACCTCGAGGATCAGCACGCGGACCGCGGACGGGGCGGTCTTGTAGACGTCGAAGACGAACCCGTAGATGCCGGCGATCTTGTCGGCGGCGGTCCCGGGCCCCTCGTCGATGGCCTGGATCGCGTTCATCAGGATCGCCCACTGCTCCGCGAACACGCTCTCGAGCAGCTCGTCCTTGTTCCGGAAGTAGTGGTAGACGAGGCCGTAGGCGACGTGCGCCGCGCGCGCGACGTCCGCGATCCGGCAACCCTGGTACCCCTTCTCCGCGAACACGTGGACGGCCGCGTGGAGGATCGCGCGACGCTTCTCCGGCTCGCCGCCGGCGTGTCCGCCCGGTTCGCGCGGCGCTCGGCCACCGTTCATCCCCGGGATTCTCCCGGGGTCCGCGGCGCGCGGCAACCCGTCCGACAGGGAAGCCCCGCACGGGACGTTCACGAAGCGTGTGGCGGAACGCCGTTCACCGCGCGATCCCGCCGAGCCGGGCGAGATCGAACGAGGCGTTGTACGAGACGCCGCCGCAGTCGGTCACCCGCGCGACCATCGTCACCCGGAAGCAGCGGCACGGCGACTCCCAGGAGAGGCTCGCGGCGTGCTGCTGGACCTGCAGGGCGCTCACCCGCCGCTCGGCGGTGCCGCCGCTGCAGCTCGGGACGAACGCAGCACGTCCGGGGAGGAGGGCGTCGTAGGCGACCCGCGCCCCGGCCACGCCGGCGCTCACGCCGAAGGTGGCCGAGCCCGTCGCGTCGATCTCCCCCGGGCGGACGTCGAAGAGCGGGTCGAGGCCGGCGACGAGGCGGCCCGAGCCGCCCGGGCCGACGGAGAGGAACCCGGCGCGGACGCCGTTTCCGAGGCCGTCCTGCACGCGGACCGACGCCCGGAGCTCCGTGAGGTCGTCGAGCGGCGACCGGATCCGCGGCGCGCGCGCCGCGACCTCGCGGCCCTCGGCGAAGAAGCGGGCCACCGCGTCGGCGGTGACCGGCCCGGCCGTGAACGCGACGGCCGCGAAGGCCTCGGCGAGCCGGCCCGCGCGGAGGTCCGCGTCCTGCCCGACCTCGGCCCGGAGCACCGTCGCCGCCGCCGTCTCGAGCCGGGTCTCGATCGACGCGCGCAGCTGCTGGAACACGCCCGGCGAGGCCGAGAGGAGGCCGGCGGTGGACCTGTCGAGGTGGTCGTAGGCCGGGACGCCGAGCGGCTCCCCGACCTCGCGCGTGCCCGCACGCCACTCGAGGCGCGGCGCCACCGCGTGGCGGACCGGCCCGAAGCGCCGCGACACCTCGGTCTCGAGCGACGCGCCGGCGACGCCCCACGACACGCCGCGGGCGTCCCCGCCCTCCGGCGCGTAGCCGAGCGCGGCGCCCCGGAGGTAGGGCGCGAGCGTCACGGCGCCGCCGAGGAGGAGCGGCAGGCCCACCTCGGCGC
>JAHWYA010000312.1 GCA_020028115.1 Anaeromyxobacter sp. | reverse complement strand
GGCGTCGAACGCCGCGACGCGCCAGCGGTCGAGCCGCCCGGCGTCGCGCGCGAGCTGCGCCGCCGCGTGGGCGCGGCGGGTGGACGGGAGCCGCTCAGGCGGGGCGAGGTCGTCGATGCCGAACCCGGCGGCGAAGGAGCGGACGTAGCCGAGCATGCCCTCGGCGTCGGGCAGGTACTCGGCGAGCGGGATGCCGCCGGGCGGCGTCTCCGGGTGGAGCTCGTACCCGACCCACTCGACGGCCACGTCGAGCTCCTCGTGCAGCCTGACCAGGCTGCTCCGCTCCGCGACGAAGCAGAACGGTCAGACGAAGTCGGAGAAGAGCCGGATCACGAGCGCCATGCCCGGGCCTTAACCGCGGCGGCCCCGGGTCACCACTCCCCGGCGTGCGAGGGCCGCACGTGCTAGATCCTTGGCCCCGCGGGGGCGACCCCGCCGGACCCGAGCCCGAGTCGATGACGTTCTCCTTCCGCACCGGCCCCCGCGACGTCGAGACCCGCGCCCGCCGCGGCACGGTCCGGACCGCGCGCGGCGCCGTCGAGACGCCGGCGTTCATGCCGGTCGGGACCCGCGCGTCGGTCACGGGGCTCACGCCCGCCGACCTCCTCGAGGCCGGCGCGGAGATGATCCTCGCGAACACCTACCACCTGCTGCTCCGCCCGGGCCCGGACCTCTTCCGTCGCACCGGCGGCATCCACGGCTTCATGCGGTGGGATCGCCCGGTCCTCACCGACTCGGGCGGGTTCCAGATCTTCTCCCTCCCCGGCGACCGGACGCTCACCGAGGAGGGTGCGCGCTTCCGCAGCTACGTCGACCAGCGGCAGCACCTGCTGTCGCCGGAGCTGTCGATCGAGGTGCAGACCGCCATCGGCTCCGACGTGATGATGGCGCTCGACGTGTGCCTCCCCTCGACCGAGGAGCCGGCCGCGGTCCGCGCCGCGATGGACCGGACCCACCGCTGGGCGCTCCGGTCGCTCGCGGCCCGGACGAACCCCGCGCAGGCGCTCTTCGCCATCGTGCAGGGCGGCCTCGTGCCCGCGTGGCGCGAGGAGTCGGCCCGCTTCCTCACGCAGCACGGGTTCGACGGCTTCGCGATCGGCGGCCTGGCCGTGGGCGACACGCGCGCCGAGCGGGCCGACGTGGTGGCGCGGGCGGCCGAGCTGTTGCCGGAGGATCGGCCGCGCTACCTCATGGGCGTCGGGACGCCCCCGGACCTCCTCGAGGGGATCGCGCGCGGGGTCGACCTCTTCGACTGCGTCATCCCCACCACGCTGGCGTGGCAGGGGACCGCGTTCACGTGGCAGGGCCGAGTGCGGCTGACGCGCTCCGAGCACCGCGTCGCGGACGGCCCGCTCGACCCCGCCTGCGGCTGCCCGACCTGCCGGACCTTCTCCCGGGCCTACCTGCACCACCTCGTGAAGTGCCGCGAGCCGCTCGGGCCGAGGCTCCTCTCCGTCCACAACGTCCACCACTACCTCGAGCTGATGCGCGCCGCGCGCCGGGCGATCGACGAGGGGAGGTACGGCGCCTTCATGCGCGAGACGCTCGCGGCGGTGGACCGGCACGAGCACGATGCATCGCGGCGTCCTCCGGGGCGGCGGAGCGTGCCGGTGCCGTCCACGTCCACGTCCACGTCCACGTTCACGTCCACGGCCACGGCCACGGCTACGGCCACGGCCACGGCCACGGCCGGGAGCCCGACGACCGCAGAGCGTTACGAGATCGTCCTCACCTCCCTCGGCGTCCCCGCCGTCCGGGACACCGTCGTCGGCGAGGTGATGCACCCCGTCATCGGGCCGTCGGTCGAGGCCGAGCGGCTCTACGTCGCCCAGTCGCGGCTGTCCGAGCGGCTCGCGACGCCGGGACCGCGCCTGGTCCTCTTCGACGTGGGGCTCGGGGCGGGCTCGAACGCGCTCGCGGCCCTCGCCGCCGCGGAGCGCGCGCCGGAGGGCGGGCGCGGCCTCGAGCTCGTGAGCTTCGAGAAGGACCCGCGCGCCCTCGCCCTCGCCGCCTCCGACTCGGGCGCGGAGCGCCTCGCGCTGTCGCCGTCCGCGCGCGACGCCGCCCGGGCGCTCCTCTCCGGCGGCCGTCACGAGACGACGCGCGCCGTCTGGCGGCTCGTCGAGGGCGATCTCCTGGAGACGCTCCCGCGGGAGCGCGGCCGCGCGGACGTCGTCTTCTGGGATCCGTTCTCGCCGAAGGCGAACCCGGAGCTCTGGACGTGCGCCGCGTTCGCCGCGCTGCGGGCGCGCTGCGCCGGGGGCGCGACCGTCTTCACCTACAGCACCGCGACCGCGACCCGCTCGGCGCTCCTCCTCGCCGGGTTCTTCGTCGGCCAGGGCGATCCCTCCGGGCCGAAGGAGGAGACGACCGCGGCCGCGACGGACGCGGCGCTCCTCGCCCGGCCGCTCGACCTCAGGTGGCTCTCCCGGCTCGAGCGCTCCTCGGCACCGTTCCCGGCGGACGCGCCGCCCGACGCGCTCGACCGCGTCCGGGCGCACCCCCAGTTCCGATGAGCGGCCGCGCCCCGTACGCGCCCGCGCGCTGGCTCCCGGGCGCCCACGCCATGACGGTGTTCGCGTCGGTCGCGCGGGTGTTCCCGCGCCCCCGCGCGCGGCGCGAGCGCTGGGAGCTGCCCGACGGCGACTTCGTCGACGTGGATCGATTCGAGCGGGGGGCCACTCGCTCCGCCTCCGCGGAGCTCGTGCCCCCCCGAGCCCCCCGCTCGCTCTGGGGCAGCCTCATCCGGCTGCCCCTGCGCTCGCAGTCGCTCACCAATTCAACCGCCGACGACCCGGTGCTCGTCATCTGCCACGGCCTCGAGGGTTCGTCGCAGGCGCCCTACGTCCGCGGCCTCGTCGCGCTCGCGCTCGCGCGCGGCCTCTCCGCGCTCGCGCTCAACTTCCGCGGGTGCTCGGGGGAGCCGAACCGGCTCGCGCGGAACTACCACTCCGGCGACACCGGGGACCTCGCCCACGTCGCCGGGCGGCTCGTCGCGGAGCGGCCCGGCCGCCCCATCCTCCTCTCCGGCTTCTCGCTCGGCGGGAACGTCGTCGCGAAGTGGCTCGGCGAGCGCGGCGACGACTTGCCCGCCGAGGTCCTCGGCGGCGCGGTGATCTCCGTGCCGTTCGACCTCGAGCGGTCCGCCCGCGCGATCGACGGCCCCGGGTTCTGGAGCTTCGTGTACCGCGAGCGGTTCATGCGCCGGCTCCGCGCGAAGGCGGCGGAGAAGGCGCGCCGCTTCCCCGGCGCGTTCGACGCGCGCGCGGCGGCCCGCGCCCGCACCTTCGCCGAGTTCGACGGCGCCGTGACGGCGCCCGTGTTCGGCTTCGCGTCGGCGGAGGAGTACTGGCGCGTCAGCTCGTCCGGGCCGCTCCTCGGCGGCGTGCGCCGGCCGCTCCTCTCCCTCTCCTCGCTCGACGACCCGATCGTCCCGCCCGACTCGATCCCGGTCGCGGCGGCGCGCGCGAACCCGCGCGTGACGCTCGAGACGACGGCGGCCGGCGGCCACGTCGCGTTCGTCGCGGGCTCGCCGTTCTGGCCGAGCTTCTGGGCGGAGCGGCGGGCGGTCGAGTTCCTCGCCGCGCTCGCGGGGCGCTGACCTCGGCGGCTCGGCACCCGGCGCCGGCGCGTCCACGCCGGCGCCGCGGGCCGCTCTCAGCTACTTCAGGCCGGCCTTCACGAACTTCGCGAGCGCCTGGATCTGCCGTGGCAGGCCTGGCACTTCGCGGCGAAGAGCTGGGCCGCGTCGGCGGCGAGCACCGGCCCGGAGAGCGAGAGCGCGACGGCGGCGAACAGGAGCTGCCTCATGGTTTCCTCCCTTTCTAGTTTCCGAGAAATCGATCCTTGTATCTTCACAGAACGGGAACGGGTTCTGGCTTCCCATTCGGGTAATGCGCCGGGCCGGGCGGGTAGCGGCATCGAGGCGTCACTCGACGGTGACCACCACCTTCCCGTGCGCCCGCCGCTCCTCCAGCCAGCGCACCGCCTCGCGCGCCTCGGTCAGGGGGAACACGCGATCGATCAGCGGGTGAAGCCGTCCGTCGTCGAGCTGGCGCGCCAGCTCTTCGAGGTCGGCCGTGCGGGGGCGGACGCTCACCATGCGGGCGCGAACGGGGCCAACGAGCGTCCGGACCGTGTCGATCGCAATGCGGCGCGAG
>JAHWYA010000311.1 GCA_020028115.1 Anaeromyxobacter sp. | reverse complement strand
GCCGGCCGGCCCCGGCGCAGGCCGATGAAGAGCGCGGCGCCCGCGAGCAGCACGAGGACCACGGGCCGGAGCACCGCCGGCGGGACGGCGAGGACGAGGGCGGCGCCGGCGAAGGACCCCGCGAGCCCGAGCGGGAACGTCACGCGCGCACGCCGCGCGTCGACGAGCCCCGACCGAGAGAACCGGACGAGGGCCGCGAACGACCCGAACACCGACTGGCCCTTGTTCGTCCCGAGCGCGAGGTGCGGAGGGAGCCCCGCCGCGAGGAAGGCGGGGAGCGTCACGAGGCCGCCGCCGCCGGCGATCGCGTCGACCGTCCCGGCCACGAGGGCGACCGCTACGAAGAGGGCGATCTCGGAGAGGCCAGGGTCCGCCAAGCGGCCGCGAGTCTACGCGGCGCGGGCGTTCCGCTCCACGGCCTCGATGATCTGCGCGATCCCGACCGGCTTGCGGAGGATCTCCGCGGCCGCGAGCGACTCCTCCTCGACGAGCCGGCTCGCCGTCATCACGACCACCGGGATGTCGCGGAGCGCCACGTCCCGGAGCTGGGCGTCCCGGAACTGCCACCCGTCCATCACCGGCATCATGAGGTCGAGCAGGATGAGGCGCGGCCGGGCGCCCGCGCGGAGGAGCTCGAGGGCGGCGCTGCCGTTCGCGCACAGCTGCGGATCGTAGCCCTCGTCGGCGAGCAGCTCGCCGAGGACCTCGCGGAGATCGGTGTCGTCGTCGACGACGAAGATGGGCGGGGCGTGCGGCATGGGGGTGAGCGCGGCGGCGCAGTCTACTTCACGGCCGACGCGGCGAGCCGCACCCGATGGGGCAGCGCGCCCTCGCCGGGTCGGGTCAACTTGCCGCACACCTGCCCGGGACACGGGCGCCGCCCAGCGCGCCCGCCACGCAGTTCATGCGCGAGGCGCGTCCCATGTGTTCCAGGGCACGCGCGTCGTGCGCCCCGTCCGGCGCGACGGATCTCCGCGGCACCTCACGCCGCCGAGCCCGGGGGTGGTGGGACGTGCGCCTCCTGGAGCCGCAGGGCGGGGCGGGCGGACCGGGCGTCGACGAACAGGATGAGCACGAGCCAGCCGGCGATGGCGAGGAACGCCGGGTCGAAAACGAGAGACATCACGAGGACCAGAGTGAGGAGGACGAACCCCGCGAGCAAGCACAGCAGGATGAGGGTGTCGGAGGTCGAGACGAGGTCGCGTGCGCGGGCGCGCCGGATCTCGACGAGACCGTCGCTGCGGCGCCGGATGAGTCGCGAGGCCATGACGTGATGACTTGCAGCCGGCGCGCCACGTGCGCAACGCCCGCACGAGGCGAGGTGTGAAGGAGGCCGGGCCTCCTGGAGCCGGTGACGGCTACGGGATGAAGACGACGCCGGTGATGTGGCCCATCCCGCAGGCGTACTTGAGCTCGCCGGACTTCTTCGGCGTGACCTCGACGGTGACCGCCTTGTCGAGCGGGAGCGGCTGGTTCACGCCCGCGTCCTGGATCACGATCTCCTTCGCGCAGGTCCGGTCGGTCTTCCGCGTGATGACGAGGCGGAGCTTCTCGCCCTTCTGCGCCTTGATCTTGGAGGGGACGAAGCCGTCCTCGGTGACCTGCATCTCGACGGTGCGGACGCCGTTCTTCACGGTGCCCTCGGCGATGCCCGCCTTCGCGGCGGCGCTGTCCGCGCGCTGGGTCATGGTGCCGTGGTCGCCGCCGTGCTGGGCGACGGCGGGGGAGGCGGACAGGAGGAGCGCGGCGGCGCCGGCGAGGGAGAGGGAGAGGGTCTTGCTGATCATCGGGTTCGTCTCCGGTGGTGAGGGTCTTGCGTTCGCAGACGCGGACGCACTGGCCGGCATTCATAGCAGGACCCGTGCCCGTCACGACTGCGCGATTCCGGCGGGATTCCGGGGGGGGCGGATCGCCGCACGGCGCGTGATCCTGCCGCGGGGCAGGCCACACTGTGACCGGGGCGGTCACCGTGCCGCGCGTCGTCAACCGTGTTGTGCGTTGAGGTTGACGAGTGCGTGACCCCTGCTACAGTCCGCGCCGTGAGCCCCGCCGGCAACCGCCTCGCATCGATCCATCGCCTCGTCTGGACCGCGCTCCTCGCCGCCTGCATCGCGGTGGGCGCCTGGCTCCAGCTCCCCATCGGCGCCGTCCCCATCACCCTGCAGCCGCTCTTCGTCTTCCTCGCCGGCTACCTCCTCGGCCCGGCGAGCGGCGCCGCGGCGGTGGCGCTGTACGTCGCGGCGGGCGTCCTCGGGCTGCCCGTGTTCGCGGGCGGCAAGGCAGGGCTCGGCGTCCTCCTCGGCCCGACGGGCGGGTACCTCGCGGGCTTCGTCCTCGGGGCGGCGATCACCGGACTCGCCGCGCGGCGCGGCGACCGCATCGGCTGGGCGCGCGGGATCGCGACGGGCGTCGTCGCGCTCGCGGTCGCGTACCTCGTCGGCGCGACGCGGCTCGCGCACGTCCTCCACTTCGACGCGCGGAAGGCGTTCGCGGTCGGCGTGCTGCCGTTCGTCGCCTTCGACGCGGTGAAGGTCGCGATCGCGCTCGTGGTGGCCCGCCAGCTGCGCGCGCGGGGGCTCGCGCCGGGATGATCCGCGCGGACGGGCTGTCCTTCGCGTTCGGCGCCGGCGCGCCGGCGCTCGATCGGGTGACGTTCTCCGTCGAGCCCGGGACGCTCTGCGGCGTCGTGGGCGCCAACGGCTCCGGGAAGTCGACGCTGCTCGCCCTCGTCGCCGGGCTCTTCACGCCGACGGGCGGCGCGCTCTCCGTCCGCGGCGACGTCTCGCCCGGCGCGGAGGAGGCGATCCGCCGGCGGGTCGCCCTCGTCCTCCAGGACCCCGACCAGGAGATCATCGGAGCGACCGTCGACGAGGACCTCCTCCTCGGCATCCCCGCCGCGGCGGAGGCGCGCCGGGCCGAGGCCCGGCTGCTCGCGGCGCGGCTCGGCCTCGTCGACCTCGAAGCGCCCGTCCACACGCTCTCGCTCGGCTCGCGCCGGAAGCTCTGCATCGTGACGGCCCTCCGCGACGCTCCCGCGGTCCTCGTCCTCGACGAGCCGTTCGCCGGCCTCGACTACCCGGCGGTGCGCGAGATGCGCTCGATCCTCGCCGCGAACCGCGCGGCGGGGGTGACGCAGCTCGTGGCCGCGCACGACCTCGAGGCGTTCGCCGATCTCGCCGATCGCTGGGTCGTGCTCGCGCGCGGCCGCGTCGCCGCCGCGGGCGCGGCGGACGAGGTCTTCCCGGAGCTCCGCCGGCACGGCGTCCGGCCGCCGGGTCCGTGGCTCTCGGCGCGGGGGCTCGCGCCGTGGGAGTGACCGCCCGCGCCACCCCGTGGCTCGCGCCGCGCCACGCCCGCGGGCCGCTCGCCGGGGTGGACGGCCGCGTGGTGCTCCTCGTCGCGCTCCTCTTCGGCGTGCTCGTCTGGCGGGCGGGGCTCGCCGCGAACGTCCTCTACGCGGCCTTCTTCGCCGCGGTGCTGGCGTCGTCGGGCGCGACCGCGTCCGACGCGGCGCGGCTCGCGCGCTGGACGGCGGGGTTCGCGCTCGCCTGGGGCGGCGTGAAGCTCGGGGTCGACGTCCTCGGCGGCCTGCCCGCGCGCGACGCGCTCGGCGGGGTCGCGCTCCTCGTCGTCCGCCTCGTGGTCCTGCTCCTCCTCGGCGGCGCGGTGAGCGCGCTCCTCACGCCGCGCGCCCTCGGGGTCGCCCTCGCGGGGCTCACGCGCCCGGTGCTCGGCCGCCGCGCGTGGCCGGTCTCGCTCGCGCTCCTCCTCATGGTCCACTTCATCCCCCGCGCGCTCGCCGCGTTCGAGGGGGCGCGCGCGGCGCTTCGCGTCCGGCGCGTCGAGGTGCCGCGCCTGCGCGCGCTCGTCATCGTGCTCGAGGCGGGGACGCGGAACCTCGCGCGGATGACCTGGGACCAGACCCTCGCGGTCGCGGCCCGGCGGCTCGACGGCCCCGAG
>JAHWYA010000310.1 GCA_020028115.1 Anaeromyxobacter sp. | reverse complement strand
CCCGCCGACGTGCTTCACCGCGCCGGGACCGTCGAGCCAGGCGAGGACCGAGACGAGCCCGCCCGCGACCCGCTCCTCGCCGAGGGCGGCGGCGAGCGACCCGGCGGCCTCGACGCCGTTCTGGAGCGGGACCGCGACGCCGCCGCCCGCGAGGAGCGGCGCGAGCGAGGGCGCGACCTCCGCCACCTGCCACGCCTTCACCGCGACGAGGACCACGTCCGCGCGCCCGAGCGCGCCGGGGTCCGCCGAGACCGCCGCGACCGGCGTGGTGAACTTCCCGAGCGGAGAGTCGACCCGGAGGCCCTGCGCGCGGATCGCCTCCGCGTGCGCGCCCCGCGCGACCACGACGACCTCCGACCCCGTGCGCGCGAGCAGGCCGCCGAGGAGCCCTCCGACACCGCCCGCTCCGACGATCGCGATTCGCATGGTGCCCTCGCTAGAGCTTTCTCCCGCTGGGTGATCACCTCGGCGCGGCTCTGCCTGCGGACCTCGGCGACGACCGCCTCGGTGATCGCGGCCGCCGTCGTCTGGGCACCCCTTCCCCTCCGGCGACCTGCAGGACGGCGAGCTTCGGAGGGGACGCTGCGAACGCGAGGGCGAGCAGGCAGGCGACCATGACGAGGTTCTACCCCACCGGCGGCGGGGCCGGCGAGCTTGCGCGCGCCCGGCCCGTTGCGAAGGTTCGCGTGCGGAGGTTCCATGCCCCGCACGCTCGCGCTCGCCGCCGCCCTCGCCGCCCTCGCGGCCCTCACGCTGCCCGCCCCCACCCGCGCCGAGGCGCCCGCCGACGGCCGGATCGAGACCGACACGGGACGTTTCGAGATCCTCGGCCGGCCCGTGCGGGTCGGCGAGAAGATCGAGCTGCCCGAGGGCTGGCTCCGCGTCGAGGAGGCCGGGACGGAGGACGGCGAGGTCGGCTCGTTCGGCGTCGTCTCGGCGGAGTCCTTCGGCAGCGCGGGCCCCGAGCTCGCCGCCCTCGCGCCGGCCGGCGCGCCCGCCGACTCCGCCCCCGGCGGCGCGGCGTGCCGCGCCGAGCGCAGCGCCTACCTCGCCGAGCTTTGGCGCGCGTCCGGCGTCGACGTGAAGGATCCGGCGGCGCTGCTCGACGGACTGCAGGGCGGTACGACCGGACCGGGGGCGGGGTTCTACTGGTTCGCCCTGGCGACCGACGCGTTCCGCCCGCTCGCGTGGTCGTCGGAGCTCCGCGCCCGCGCGGACGCGCTCGCGCGCTGCGTCCGCGGCCAGGGCGGGTAGCACGTCGTGACCGCGGGGCATCCAGGCGCGGGCGCACCAGGGCGGTCACGCTGGGGCCCGGTGCCGCGCGTCCCCGCCGCTGTCTAGCTTCCGGTGACATGGGACAGCTCGTTCGCCGCGTGCTCCTCGTCGAGGACGATCCCGGGATGCGGGACGCCATCCGGACGCTCCTCGAGCGGGCGGGCTTCCACGTCGCGATCGCCCGCGACGGGGCGGAGGCGTGGGAGCTCCTCGGCCACGGGCCCCGCCCGGTCGCGATCCTCACGGACCTCTACACCCCGCGCATGACGGGTCACGATCTCGTCGCCCGGGTGCGCCGCACGCCCCGGCTCGCGTCGGTCCCGATCATCGCCATGAGCGGCGCCCGGGCGGACCGGTCGCGCCCCGCCGCGGAGGCGTTCCTCGAGAAGCCCTTCTCGCGCGAGCAGCTCGAGTGGGCGCTGGCGCGCGTCGGCGCCTGATCGTTTCCCCGGTGTCCCGGCGGCCGCGAAGGGGCCCGCCTCCTCCGCCCGGGTCCTCGCGTGCTAGGTTCGGCGCCTCGTGCTCGCGCCCTCCCTCGCCGCCCTCTCGGCCGCAGCGCTCCTCGCGACGGGCTCGCCCGGAGAGGAGCCCGGCCCCGCGGCCGCTCCAGCCACGAGCCCCGCCGTCGCCGACGCGCCGGCGGCCGGGGCGCACCGCGGCTTCCTCCTGCCGATGCCGTTCTGGCTGCCGGAGACGAAGGCGGGGCTCGCCATCGCCACGGGCCGGGACTTCCACCTCGAGGGCAGCCCGCGGGAGTCGCACGCGCTCGCGGTCGCGGCGTACTCGATCGAGCGCCAGGGATCGGTCGACGCGTCCGCCGACGTGTACCTCCGGGGCGGCTCGCTCCTCGCCTCGCGACTCCGCGCCGTGCACTACCCGGACGCCTACTACGGGATCGGCTCGGGATCGCCAGGGTCCGGGCGCGAGGAGTACACGCGCCGCTTCGTCGAGCTATCCGTCTCGAGCGAGCTCGGCCTCCTCGGCGGGCGGCTGCGCCTCGGCCCGCGGGTCGCCGGCCGGGCGGAGGAGCTCCTGGAGGTCGTGCCGGGCGGGCGGCTCGCGACGAGCGGCCTCGCCGGGCTCGGCGGCTTCGCGGCGCTCGGCGCGGGCGGAAGCGTCACCTGGGACGGCCGCGACCACGCGCTGTGGCCCACCGCCGGCGCGTTCGCGCAGGCCTACTACGTGCGCTACCCGGAGGCGCTCGGCCGGAACGCCGGCTTCGGGAAGGGCGCCCTCGACCTCAGGACCTTCCACGCGCTCGGCGGCGGCCGCGTCCTCGGCCTCTCCACCGTCGTCGAGACGACCGACGGGAACACGCCGTTCACGCTCCTCTCCAAGCTCGGGAGCGCCCGGTTCTTCCGGGGCAACCGCGAGGGGCGCTGGCGCGACGCCATGGTCTGGGCGGCGCAGGCGGAGCTGCGGTTCCCGATCTGGCGGCGGATCGCCGGCACGGTCTTCGGCGCGGCGGGCGACGTGGCGCCGGACCTCCGCTGGGAGTCGCTCACCGAGCGCGCGCCCAAGGCGGCGGGCGGGCTCGGCGCGCGCTACCGGCTGACCGACGGCGGCGCGAACCTCCGCGTGGACGTCGCGGCGGGGTCCGGCGGCCCCGAGGTGTACGTGGTCCTGCTCGAAGCCTTCTGAACGGGGGGCACTCGGCCTGCGGGCCTCGCGCCCCCCGAGCCCCCCGCTCGCTCGAGATCAGTACCCGCGGCGAAGCCGCGCTCATCTCTGGGGGCCCCCTGAGGGGCCGGGGCAGGCTCATCCGCCTGCCCCTGCACTCGCCTCTAGGCCTGGGGCTCGACGGCGGGACGGCCCGCGCGGCCGCGGGCGCGCACGATCTCGCGCCAGCGCAGCACCGCGGGGAGCGCGACGAGCGCCGCCGCGAGGCAGGCGACCTCGCCGAGGTCGGCGAGGACGCCGAACGACACGAGCCCCTGGTTCCGCGCGACGAGCAGCGACGAGTACCCGACGATCGTGGTGAACGAGCAGAGCGCGACGGCGCCGCCGGTCGTCCGCACGGCGTCCGCGATCGCGCCGCCGGGATCGAGCCGCCGCCGCTGGAAGATGTTGGTCGCGTAGTCGACGCCGATGCCGAACGTGATCGGCAGCGCGATGAAGCTCAGCATGTTGAGCCTCAGCCCGAGCAGCGCGGCGAGCCCGAGGAACCAGACCACCCCGACCGCGAGCGACCCGAGGACCCAGGCGGAGTCCTGGATCGACCGGGCGCGGCGCTGGCCGAGACCGAAGGCGACGAGGACGAGCAGGGCGACGCCGGCGAGGGCGAGGCCGGTCGCCTTGGGGCCGTCGCGCCCGATGAGCGTGAGCACGTCCGCGAGGAGCAGCATCCAGCTCGCGGTCGGCGTGCCCGCCGGGAGCGGGATCGACCGGAGCTCCTCCTGGAAGCGGAGCATGTCGCGCCCGTCCCACATGTCCATCCGGCCGGCGGGGCGGACGAGCACGGGCGTGCCGACGCGCCCGTCGACCTCGGTGAGCTGGCGGCGGATCGGCTCCGGCAGGTCGCTCGCGCCGAAGGGCCGCAGGTCCGCGGGGGGCAGCGCGCGCTCGACCGCCATCCGCTTGTCAGGCGGGAGGAAGGCGAGGTTCTCGCGCGTGGCGAGGGCGCGGATCTCGCGGACGAGCGGGAGCTTCTCCTCCTGCGCCTCCGGCACCACGGACGCGACCGACAGGACGGGGCCG
>JAHWYA010000309.1 GCA_020028115.1 Anaeromyxobacter sp. | reverse complement strand
GGAGGTCGAGGAGCCCGGCGCGGACGACGGGCCGCGCGGACACCTTCGACGCGCCGAGCGACATGGGGGGCGTGCGGATCTCGGCGGAGACGTCCTCGTCCCCGAGCAGCACCCGCTGCCCGGCCCCGGGCGCGGCGGCCGGCGCGAACCGGATCGCGACCCCCGGGAGCAGCACGCCGAGCCGCGCGTCGTCGTCGAGCGCGACGCCGGCCCGCGTCGCCGCGAGCGCGACGGCGCGGTAGATGGCGCCGGTGTCGACCATCGCGAACCCGAGCCGGGCGGCGACGAGCCGCGAGGCGGTGGACTTCCCCGCCCCCGCCGGCCCGTCGATCGCCACGATGAACGGGCGCGTCACGCGGTCGCCCTCCCGAGCACCCTCGCGAGCGCTGCGAGGCACCGCTCGTTCTGCGCCGGGTGCCCGACGGTGATCCGCTGCGCGGTCGGGAAGCCGTACGGGCCGAGAGGCCGGATCACGACCCCCTCGCGCAGGAGCGCCTCGAAGAGCTCCTTGCCCGGACGCCCCGGGAAGTCGGCGAGGACGAAGTTCCCCTGCGACGGCACGACCGCGGCGCCGAGGGCGCGCAGCCCGTCGGCGAGGCGCGGCCGCTCCGCGAGCACGAGGGCGCGGCTCCGCGCCACGTGCTCGTCGTCCTCGAGCGCGGCGACCCCCGCGGCCTGCGCGACTGCGTTCACGTCGAACGGCGCGCGGACGCGGTCGACGTACTCCACGACGTCCGGCCGCGCGACCGCGTACCCCAGGCGGAGCCCGGCCAGGCCGTGCACCTTCGAGAAGGTCCGGAGCACGACGACGTTCGGGTGCCGGCGGCGGAGCGCGAGCGCGTCCTGGAACCCCGGCCCGTCGACGAACTCGAGGTACGCCTCGTCGAGGACGACGAGGGTGTCCTTCGGGACGGCGTCGAGGAACGGCACGAGCTCCTGCTCGGCGAAACAGGTGCCGGTCGGGTTGTCCGGGTTCGCGAGGAACACGAGCTTCGTCTTCCGCGAGAGGAGCTTGCGGAGCGCCTCGAGGTCGTACTGGTACCGCGCCTTCGTCGGCGCCTCGACGACCGTCCGGCCCTGGGCCTGCGCGGCGAGGCGGTAGGCGACGAACGTCCCGGCGCTCGTCAGCACCTCCTCGCCGTCGAGGACGAACGTCCGCACGAGCAGCTCGATGAGCTCGTTCGAGCCGTTGCCGACGAGGACCTCGCGCGGCTCGACCCCGAGCTTCGCCGCGAGCGCGTTCCGCAGGAGGAACGAGGCGCCGTCCGGGTAGAGGTTCACCCGCGCGGCGGCTTCGCGGATCGCGGCGAGCGCCCGCGGCGACGGGCCGAGCGGGTTCTCGTTCGAGGCGAGCTTCGCGACGTCCGTGACGCCGTACTCCCGCTCCACCTCCTCGATGGGCTTCCCGGGGACGTACGGCGTGAGGGAGGCGACGTGGGGCGGTACGAGGGGCATCGGCGCGGCGAGGTTATAGCACGGGCCCCCGGGGCAGCCTCATCCGGCTGCCCCTGCGCCCGATCGAGCGGCGCTCGCGCTACTCCTCGGCGGTGAAGACGCCCATGACCCGGTACTTCTTGTACCGGTCCACGACGAGCTGCTCGGGCGAGAGCTTCTTGAGGTCCGCGAGGTGGCGCTTCAGCGCCTCGCCGACCGTCTTCGCGATCGCGTCCGGATCGCGGTGCGCGCCGCCCGGCGGCTCGGGCACGATCTCGTCGACGATGCCGAAGCCGGAAAGGTCCTTCGCGGTGAGCTTCAGCGCCTCGGCGGACTTCTTCCCCTGCCCCGGGTCCCGGTAGAGGATCGAGCTGCAGCTCTCCGGCGAGATGACGTTGTACCAGGCGTACTGGAGCATGAGGATGCGGCTCGTGACGCCGAGGCCGAGCGCGCCGCCCGACGCGCCCTCGCCGATCACGACCGAGATCGAGGGCACGCGCAGCGAGGACATCACCTCGAGGTTCGTCGCGATCGCCTCGGCCTGGCCGCGCTCCTCCGCGCCGATGCCCGGGTAGGCGCCGGGCGTGTCGATGAAGATGAGCACCGGCAGCCGGAAGCGGTCCGCGAGGTCGAAGAGCCGCCGCGCCTTGCGGTAGCCCTCCGGCCGCGGCATCCCGAAGTTCCGGAGCATGTTGTCCTTCGTGCCCCGGCCCTTCTGGTGGCCCAGCACGAGGACCGGCTCGCCGTCGAAGCGCGCGAAGCCGGCGACGATGGCGCGGTCCGCCGCGAAGCGCCGGTCGCCCTCGATCTCGAAGAAGTCGGTGAAGAGCCGCGACAGGTAGTCGAGCGTGTACGGCCGGTTCGGATGGCGCGCGAGCTGGACGATCTGCCACGGCGAGAGGTCGCTGAAGATCTCCGCCTGCAGCTTCCTCGCCTTCTTCTCGAGCTTGGTGATCTCGTCCGAGAAGTCGACGCGGGCGCCGCCGGAGAGGTCCTTCAGCTCGGCGATCTTGGACTCGAGCGCGATCAGCGGGCGCTCGAACTCGAGGGCGAACGGTTGCTTGGCCACGGGGCGCTCATACCACGGCCCCCGCGCGCGCGCACCTTCCGGCGCGGCGCGATCAGCGCCGCTCGACGCGGCGCGCCAAGGCTTCCACGTCCGCCGGCGGCGCGAGCCATTCGACGCCGCGCTCGGCGCGCAGCCAGACGATCTGGCGCCGGGCGTACCGGCGGTGCGCGACCTGCACGCGCCGGATCGCCTCCTCGATCGCGAGCTCGCCGCGGAGGCACGCCGCGGCCTCGGGGTAGCCGATGGGGAGCTTCGGCGGGAGGGCGCCGGGGAACCGCGCGAGCAGCGCCCGCGCCTCCTCGAGGAGGCCGCCCGCGAACATCTCCCGGACCCGCGCGTCGATCCGGGCGTGGAGCGCCGCGCGCGGCGGATCGAGCGCGACGAGCACCGCGTCGTAGCGGTCGGCGGCGAACGCGTGCGCCGCGTGGAGCTCGGACGGGAGCCGGCCGCCGGCGGCGATCTCGAGCGCCCGGACGATCCGCACGAGATCGTTCGGCCGGATCCGCGCGGCCGCGGCGGGATCGAGCGCGGCGAGCCGCGCGTGGAGCGCGGGCCGTCCGAGCCGCGCCGCCTCCTCCTCGAGGCGGGCGCGGAGCGCGGGATCGCGCCCCGGGGCCTCGACGACGCCGTGCAGGAGGGCGCGCAGGTAGAGGCCGGTCCCTCCCGCCACGACGGGGAGCCGGCCGCGCCCGGCGATCTCCACGATCGCGCGGTCGGCGAGCCCGACGAACCGCGCCGCGTCCATCCCCTCCCCCGGCTCGACCACGTCGAGCAGGTGGTGGGGCGCCGCGGCGCGCTCCTCCGGCGAGGGCTTCGCGGTCCCGACGTCGAGCCCGCGGTACACCTGCTGGGAGTCGGCGTTCACGATCTCGCCGCCGAGCCGGCGCGCGAGCGCGATCGCGAGGGAGGTCTTCCCCGAGGCGGTCGGCCCCGCGACGACGCAGATCCGGATCACCGCCCGCTCGTACCGTCCCGCGGCGCCCGGCGCAAGCGCGCGCCGCGCGATCAGCGGCTCACGGGGAAGAGCTTCCTCACCACGGCCGGCAGGACCGCGACGAGCGCGTCGAGGTCCCCGGGCACCTTCTCGACGACGCGCGGGCCCGGACCGCCGGCGCCCGCGAGCTGGAGCGAGAGCACGAGGCCCTTCTCGCCCCGCTCGATCGCCCCGGACACGCGGCGGTCGGCGCTCTTCACCGCCTCGACCCGCCGGAGGCAGTCGTCGGACTGGCACTCGCCGAACACCACCGCGTTGCGCGCGAGGAGCGCCGCGGCGGCGACGTCGGAGGGGCAGACGACGTCCGCGCCCGAGACCTCCGCGAGGATCGCGCACACGCGCTCCTCGACCGCCTGCGCGAGGGCCGGCTCGACCCCCGCCGCCCGGAGCGCGTCGAGCGCGACCCTGGGCCTCGGCGCGCCCTTCCCGTCCTCCGCGCGCGCGGCGGTGGAGAGGGACAGCGCGGCGGCGGCCGCCGCGGCGAGGAGGCCCCGGGTCACC
>JAHWYA010000021.1 GCA_020028115.1 Anaeromyxobacter sp. | reverse complement strand
CGCCCGACCGCTCCGAGCAGGCGGGCGGTGAGCAGGTGACGCTGCACGGCTACGGCTTCCGTCCGGGCATGGCCGTGAACTTCGGCGGGACGGACTCCTTCCACGTCACGGTGTCGAGCATGGACACCGCCGTCGCGACCGCGCCGGCGCACGCCGCGGGCGTCGTCGACGTCCAGGTGCGCGTGGCCAGGCCGGGCCTCGAGGCCTCCATGGACCCGGCGGACGCGGAGACTTCGACGCTGGCCGGGAGCTTCCTCTACAGCACCGGCGCGGTGGCCCATCTGAACACCCGGCCCATCGCCCACCTCCTCGTGGACGGCACCGCGGCGTATGCCGCGCTGGGCGCCACGGTCGACGTCCAGGACGCGGCTGGAAACGTGCTGAAGGCCGGCGTCCAGACCACGGACGGCGGGCTGCTCATCGCCGACGTGGCGGACCCGAACCGCGTCACCGTCGTCAAGCAGCTCACCTTCTCGTCCCTCGGCGGCGCGCGCCGCCTCGCGAAGGCCGGCGACGTCCTCTTCGTCGCGAACGGGCCGGACGGCGTCCGCTGGGTCGACGTGTCGCTCCCCGCCGACGCCGCGTTCAAGTGGTCCGACGCCTTCGCCGTCCAGGGCGCCGCCCGCGACGTCGCCGTCTCCGGCGATCTCCTGTTCGTCGCCGACGAGGGCGGGGTCTCGGCGTACCGCCTCCACGAGTCGGATCGGCCCCTCTTCGTCCGGCGCGTGACGCTCACCGGCGGCGCGACGGCGATCGCGGTGCACGGGAAGCTCCTCCTCGCGACCAGCGCCGAGCCGAGCGCCCCGATGCTGCACGTCTACGACGCGCGCAAGGGCGACCTCGTCGAGCTGGGCAGCAAGGTCATCGGGGCCCCCGCGCGCCACATCACCGCCGAGGGCAGGCGGGCGTTCCTGTCCCTCGGGCGCACGAAGCAGGTCGCGATCGTCGATCTGTCGCATCCGGACGCTCCGGTCGACGCCGGGACGCTCGTCCTCAAGGATCCCCTCGGGAGCGACTGGGTGTCCGCGGAGGAGACGAAGGTCTCCGCGGGGATCGCCTGGGTCGCCGCGGGAGGCGGGAAGGTCCAGCGCTTCTCGATCCCGGTGGGCATGCCTCCGCCCCTCGAGCCGCTGGAGCGCGCCGTCGTGACGGGTGACGCCCGGAGCGTCGCCTTCCTCGGCAAGAACCTCCTCGTCGGCACCCTGGTGCTCGACAACAACGGGACCCAGGTCGAGCTGCCGCTGGCGGATCCCGCGCTCGCGGGCCTGCCCCTCGCCGGCGCCATCGCGACCGTGCCGCTCCCGCACCTCGAGCTGCGGGGCGCGAGGCCAGGGGAGGGCGGGGTCGCACCCGTCTCGACCCCGATCGAGGCGCTGCTCACGGAGCTGCCGGATCCCTCGACGGCGACGGTCGTCACCCTCGAACGGCTCGGCCTGGGCGGCGGCGCCGTCTCCGTCGCGCGCCGCGTCGCCCTCGACGCCGGGGGCGCGAGCGTCACGCTGGCGCCGTCCGCGCCCCTCGCCTTCGACGCCGACTACCGGCTCCGCGTCGGCGCGGCGCTCGCCGATCTCCAGGGCGGGCTCCTCGGCGCCGACGCCCACGTCGACTTCCACACCACCAAGAACGGCTCCACCGTCCGCCCGCAGATCGCGAGCGCGTTCCCGTCGAGCGGCCTGCGCGCCGGCGGGGACCTCATCGAGATCCGCGGCACCGGCTTCCTGCCGGGCTGCATGGTCGAGGTCGGGGGGGCGCTCGCGCCGGTGCGAGAGCTCGCCAGCGACGGCACCTGGGTCCGCGTGGAGGTCCCGCCGGGCGTGGAGGGCGCCGCGGCGGTCGAGGTCCGCAACCCGAGCGGCCTCGGCGACCTGCGCCTCGGCGGGTACCGCTACCTCGTCCCGCCCGTGATCGCGTCGTACACCCCGGCGTACGCGCCCTTCGACAGCCGCGCCACGGTGCGGCTCACCGGCGAGGGCCTGTTCGGCGGGACGATGGTGACCTTCGGCGGCGTCGAGGCGCGGAGCGTCACCCTCGCCGAGGACGGCGCGCTCCTGGCGGTCGTCCCGGACGGCGTGACCGGTCCGGTGGACCTCGCCGTCGCCACCCGGACGCCCACGGGCGCGGTGGCCGACACCCGCGCGAACGGGTTCACGTTCACCCTCGCGCAGCGTGGCTCCACGCTGAACGAGCCGGCCTACGGCATGGGGGCGATCGGGAACGCGGTCGTCTACGCGTCGTCCGGAAGCCTCGTCGCCCTCGACGTCTCCGCCGACGCGCCAATAGAGCAGGCGCGGCGCGCCTACGGGTCGGGCCACGCCGTGGCGTTCGCGCTGGCGGGCCGGACCGCCTACGTCGCGCTGGAGTCGTACGGGGTGCCGGCCCGGATCGTGCGGTATGCGGTGGATGGCTGCGGCGCCGGTCCGCTCGCGCCGTGCCAGCTCACCGAGCTCGAGAGCGTGGGCCTGAACCCGGTCGGCTCGGCGGTGACCGCCGTGGCCGCCGACGAGCGCAGCGCGCTCGTGGCGATCGGAGGCGGCAACGAGCTCTCGATGCTAGCGCCGATCGGCGGCGCCATGCAGGTCGTGGCCGACGCGTACATCCCCGGCGGCACCGTCCGCGCCATGTCCATCGTCGACGGCGCGCTCGCGGTGGTCGTCGAGGACGCGACGAGCGCGTGGGTGGAGCTCCGCAGCCTCGCCGACGGATCCCTGGGCCTCGTCGGCTCGAGCCCGAGGTGGGCCCGCAACTCCAGCCAGGCCTCCCCCGGCGCCCTCTCGGCGCAGGGCAGCCTCATCGCGGTCGCCATCGACCGTGCGGTGCACGTCCTCGACGCGACCGATCCCACGGCCATCTTCGAGGTCGGCGCGTACGTCGCCCCGGCGGGCGTGGAGAAGCCGCTGATGGCCACCCTCGCGGGTCCCTGGCTGCTCGCCGGGTCGTCGAACCGGCTCTCGTGGGTCGACACCACCTCCGGATTCACCGAGCGTACGTATGCGCCGGTCGCCTCCGTGGCCCACGCGGTGGTCGCGGCGGGGACCGCGGTGGTCGGCGGCGCGTCCGTGAGCGCCTACGAGCTCCCGTACCCCGTCGCGTCCGACCTGTCGCCGCTCCCCGGTGGCGCCCTCGCGCCCGGGGACGCCGCCCACGTGACCATCGCCGGCAAGCTCCCGCCGTCGGTGTCCAGCGGGACGACCGTCGAGCTGCTCGGCGGCGGCGCACCCCTCGTCGGCACCGCCGGCCGGGCCGGGAGCGCCGTGACCTTCACCCCGGCGCAGCCGCTCGTCGCAGGGCAGGTGTACGGCGTGCGCGTCACCTTCGGCGCCACCCCGTACCTCGGCGGCACCGTCGCGGCGCCGTGGTCGTACCAGGTCCGCGGCGGGGCCGCGGCGTCGGGCATGTCCATCGCGTCGGTCGCGCCCGACTCCGGGCCCGTGGCCGGCGGGACGGTCGTCACCATCGGCGGCAGCGGCCTCGGCGCGGTCACCCGCGTCACCATCGGCGGGCAGGAGGCCACGATCGTCGGGGCTGCGGCGGACGTCGTGACCGTCCGGACCCCGGCGGTCGCGGCCGCCGGGCCGGCGCGCGTCGAGGTCGAGGACGCGGCCGGCCGCTCGGCCGGCATCGACGGCGCATACGTGTTCGTCGCGCCGCTCGCCGTCACCGCGGTGACCCCGTATGACGTGGGTCTCCTTGGTGGCAAGGTCACGGTGACCGGCACCGGCTTCACCCGCGCCCTGAAGGTGTACGTGGACGGCGCGCTGCGTCCCACGAGCGACTTCAGGCTCGGCCCGGTCTCCGACTCCATCGACGTCCAGGTTCAGGGCGGCCCCGCGGCGAAGCTGATGCTCGCGCTGGAGCAGCCCGGGACCCCCGTCCTCGAGGTCCCCGAGGCGATCTCCCGCCACGATCTGGAGCCGCCGATCCCGGTCGCCTGGGCGCCGACGGCGACCGAGATCCCGGTGGACTCCGTCCTGTCCGTGACCTTCGGCGAGGCGATCGATCCCGCCTCCAAGGACGCGCTCGCGCTCTACGTCACCATCAACGGCGTGGCCACGCGCGTCGCCGGCACGACCGCGGTGGCGGCGGACGACGCCGGGAACCCGAACCGCCGGATCCTGTTCACTCCCGCGGCGTCCCTGCGTTCCGCGTCGGCGCACGAGCTGCGCACCGTCGGCGTCCGGGACTCGTTCGGCAACGTCATCGCGTCCAGCGAAGGCACCAGCCACACCTTCACCGTCCGGGACGTCATCCCGCCCACCGTGTCGGTCGCCCTGGACGGCAGCGCGACCGCGCTGCCGCCGGCGCCGGCCACCGTGGACCTCGCCTACGGGATCCCGTGGACCTTCGTCGTCTCCGGCGTCGACACGGACAGCGGCCACCTGCCGACCCCGTCGCTCGTCGTCGACGGCGTGCCCGTGGCGAAGAGCCTGGACGGCAAGTTCCGCTACACCTGGCCCACCGCCGATCTCGGCAAGACCTCGACCGTCGTCGCCCGCGAGAGCGACGGCGTGAACCCACCCGCCGAGTACAGCGTCCTCGTCAACGTCGTCGACAACATGCCGCCCGCGTGCGCCATCGAGCTCGTCACCGCCTCGCAGGTCGAGGAGGGGAGCCCCCTCGGCCTCAGGGTGACCGGCAGCGACGACAACGGCATCACCGCGATGGAGCTGCGCCTCGACGGTGTCCGGCTTCGGCGCGTCGCGTACGCGTCCCCGTACCCGGTCGCCCCCACCTTCACGCACCCCGACGCGACCGTCGCGACGCTGCGCGCCGCGGCGGTGCCCGCGGGCGTCGAGCAGGTGACCCGCACGTTCACGGCGTTCGCCACCGACGCGAAGAGCGCGCTCGGGACCGCGACGCCGGTCACCGTGACCGTGGTCCGCGACACCACGCCGCCTGCGGTGAGCATCACGTCCCCCGCCGGCTCGGGCGGCGCGGCGCCGCGCCTCGCGAGCGGCGCGGTCGTCCCGATCGTGGTGTCCGCAAGCGACCTGAACGGCGTGTCCTCCGTCGAGGTCTCGCTGCCGAAGGCCGACGGGACCGTCCAGAAGGCGACGCTGAGCTCCGCGCCGTGGACCACCTCCTGGACCGTGCCGGCGGTGGCGTCCACCACGACCTTCACCCTCGAGGCGCGCGCGCTGGACTCGCGCGGGAACGCCGGCATCGCCATCCTGGCGGTCACCGTGGAGCCGTCGGCCCTCAAGCCGCTCGTCGGCATCGAGCCGACGCCGTCGGTCTTCACCGAAGGGCTGCCGATCGCCGTGACGCTCACGCCATCTGCGCCGCGCGGCCTGGCGTCGGTCAGGGTCTCCCTCGACACCGACGAGCGCGTCCTCACCTCCGCACCGTGGACCACCACGTTCACCGCCCCGCTCGTCGGCGGCGCGTCGAAGGCTCTCCTCCTCCGCGCCGTCGCGGTCGACGCGAGCGGCGTGGAGAGCGATCCGGTCCTCCGGACGCTCTGGATCGTCCCCGTGGCCACCGCCGGCCTGCCGGGGGCCGCCATCTTCGCGTACCCGCCGGGCCCGCAGTTCCTCGGTGGCTCGACGCTCCTCGCCGCCGGGCTGGGCGCGACGGACGCGGGATCCGTCTCCGTCTCGGTCGGCGGCACCTCGGTCGGCACCCACGGGGCGCTGGGCACCGCCGCCGCCTTCGAGCTGCCCCTCGGCCCCGATGGCGCCGCCGTTCGCGTCGCCGAGAGCGCCCCGGGGTATGGCGACCCGGCCGCCACCCTCGACGGGAGCCTGACCGCGTTCGCCGCCGGCGGCGTCGAGGTCGTCCGCGACCTGCCCCCGAGCTACCCCGTGCTCGCCGGGATCGCGCTCCAGGGCGAAGTGCTCGTCGACGTCGCTCGCGACCCCTTCAGCGCTCTGCCCGGATACGAGGGCTCCTCGTACCAGGGCTGCTACACCGATGACGGCGCCCGGGCGCTGCCCGTCCAGCTCATGTCCTCCGGAGCCACCGTCGACAGCTGCCTCGCGGCGGCCCGGGCGCAGGGCCTGAAGTACGCGGGGCTCCAGTACTACGGGTATTGCTTCGGCGGAAACACCCTCGGGTACGTCAAGGTGTCCGAGTCCGAGTGCAACCTCGCCTGCAACGCCAAACCCAGCGAGATCTGCGGGGGGTCGTATCGCAACAGCGTGTACGCGACGTCCTCGTCCGGTGGCCCTGTCCCCGCCGGGAACGGCATCCTGGAGGTGCGCAACCGCGGCACGCGCGTCGTCCTCGGGAGCGCCGTGCTCACCGGTACGCCCGTCGCGGTGGCCGTCCTCGGCGACGCCGCGGTGGTGGGCCTGCGGCGCGAGGGCCACGGGCGCGTCGAGGTCCGGCCGCTCGCGTCTTCCGGCTACGTGCGCGCCGCGCTCGACCTGCGCCGCGAGGTGAAGGCGCTCGCCGCCGTCGACGGCGCCGTCGCCGTTGCGTCGGACGAGGGCGTCGCCCTCGTCGACGGGAACGGCGCGCTGCTCTCGACCCTCGCGCTCGGCTCGACGACGGCGATCGCGGGAGACGGCGACCGCCTCGCCGCCCTCGCGTCCGGCCAGCTCCACGTCCTGGACGTCTCGACGCCGTGGGCGCCGGTGACGATCGGGGCCGTGGCGTCCGGTGACGCGACCTCCGTCGCGATCCTGGGCGGCGGGCGCGTGTGCGTCGTCGGGACGGCCGCGACCTGCTTCGCGACCGCCTCCGGGGCCCTCGTCCCCGACGGCGCGATCGCCCTCGTCCGCCGCGATGACGACTTCGAGAACCCGGTGGACGTCGCGCGCCGGTGGACCAAGAGCGATCTCGCGCAGGCGGTCCAGCCCGGACCGTTCGCCCGCGGCCCGATGCTCGTCCTCCCGGGGAGCGGCACCGGGTTCGGCGGCACGACCGACCAGCTCACCTACCTGCACCAGGGCACGTTCAGCGGAGACTTCACGGTCGACGTGAACGTCGTCGCCCTCGGGAAGTCCAGCGGCAGCGACGCGGCAGGAATCCTGCTTCGGCAGGACCTCACCCCCTGGGGTCGCGCGGTGGGCGTCACCGTCCGGACGGACGGCGCCATCATGAGGTACGGCAGGACCACGGACGGCGGGTACATGTCGGTCTGGGGCAGCGACGGCGGGACGGCGCCTGCGTGGATCCGCCTGGCGCGAGCCGGCAACTTCTTCCGCGCCTACCGGTCCGAGGACGGCGTCACCTGGAGTCAGGTGGGGAGCGAGATCCAGGGCGGGTTCCGGGACCCGGTGTACGTCGGGCTCACGGCGCACAGCGGCGGCGCGTCCACCCCGACCAGGGCGCTCATCGGGGAGTTCCGGGTCGCCGGGGCGACCGGTGCGGGCACGACGGCCAACGACCGGTTCGCGGAGGGAACGCTCTCGTCGAAGTGGAGCAAAGTCGAGATCGGAGGTGCCCAGGCGGCGGCGCCGTATGTCACGAGCCGTGCCGTCGAGGTCCGCTCGAACACCTCCAAGAACTTGCCGTACTCGGGGAGTGACGCGATCGGCTACCTGTGGCAGAGCGGCGTGCGCGGCGACTTCACCGCCGTCGTCCGCGTCGATGCCGTCTCGAGCGGCTCGTACTCGACGGCGACCGCCGGGCTCATGGTGCGACAGGACCTCGATCCCTCGAGCCCGTACGTCATGATTGAGACGTTGGCGAGCGGGACGACGGAGCTCTTGACACGCGCGACCCGGGGTGAAGGGGCGCAGCCGAGCGCCACCGCAGGCGCCGTTGCGCCCAAGTGGCTCAAGCTCACGCGCTCGGGGAACACCTTCACCGGCGCCTGGTCCGTCGACGGCGTTACCTGGACGCAGCAGGGCTCGGCCCAGACCGTCGCGATGAGCGACCCGCTGTACATCGGCCTCGCGACGAACTCCCCCGGCTCGAGTACCTGCAAGGCGCTGTTCGACGACTTCAGGGTCACGAGTGCCTCCACGGTCGCGTTCGACGCCGCGCGCTCCGCCGCGGGCCGCGGCGGGTGGCTGCTCGCCTCGGACCAGACGGGCCTGTCGGTCGTCCGCGCAGGCGCGGGCGAAACGCCCGCCGTCCAGGGCTTCTTCCCGGCGATCACCGGGGTCCCGGTCGCAGGGGGCGCCGACGTGTTCGCCATCCAGTCCGGTGGGATCGCGCACCTCGGCCTCTCGGTCGGCGGCGCCGCGCCCGTCGTGACGCTCGCCGCTCCGGCGAGCGCGCCGGCGGGCGGTCGCGTGGCGCTCTCGGCGTCGGTGACGGACGCGGATCCGCTCGACGGGTACTCCGCCGAGCTGCTCGTGAACGGCCGGATCGTCGACGTGCGCGACTCGCGCGTCCCGGTCTTCGTCGACCTCCCGGCGACCGGCTCCAGCGCAGCGATCGCGCTCCGTGTCCGTGACCTCGCGGGCCACGTCACGACCGCGCATGCCGTCGTGACGCTCACGGTCCCGTCCAGCGGCCCATCGCTGGCGGACCTCCGCGCTCCCGAGGTCATTCTCGAGGGGACGCCCCTCGCCGTCACGGCGATCCCGTCCGAGCCCGGGCGCGTCGCCTCGGTCGAGTTCTCCCTCGTCGAGGGCGGGGCGCTCGCGACTGCCTCGGCCCCGGTCCTGTCGACCGAGCTGACTGCGCCCGCCGTCGGCGCCGACTCCGCCTACACCCTCCAGGCGGTTGCGATCGACTTCCAGGGCCGGCGCGGGCCAGCCCTGACCCGCACCGTCACGATCCGAGACGACCTCACCCCCGGCGGCCCCGCGGTCACGGTGGCCGTCGGCGGCCCCGTCGCGAAGTTCGAGGGCACCTTCGTGCCCGTCACGGCGACGGTGACGTCCGGCTCCGTGATCCGCGAGGTGCGGTTCCTGACCAAGGCCATCGACGAGACCACCTGGCGGCTCCAGCAGGTGGTCGACGCCGCTCCGTGGACCGGCTCGATCTACGTTCCGATGGGGATCGGCGGCCGGACCATCGAGGTCCAGGCCATCGCCTACGACCTCGACGGACGCGCCGGGATCGGCGCCACCTCCTTCTCGAGCTCCGACGACACCTCGCGCCCGGTCATCGGCTCCCTCGCCATCGACCCGGGCGATCCCGCCGGCACCGGCTCGGCGCCCATCGCGGTCGCGCCGGGGACGCGCGTCACGGCCAGGGCGACCGTCAGCGACAACGTGGCGGTCGAGCAGGTGGTCGTGGAGGCCCGCCGCGGCGGCGTGTCCGTCGCGCTCGGCGGCTCGATCCTCGTGCTCGACGTGCCGCTGGACGCTGCGCCCGGGACGACCTACGAGCTCGTCGCGAGCGCCTCCGACCGGTCCGGGAACACCGCCGCGAATCGGACGCGGACGCTCCTCGTCGTGACGCCGGTGCTGCCCGCCCAGCCCACGGCCATCGTCGGCGGCGGCCTCGCCGGAGCGCGGCGGCTCGAGCTGCGCGGCGACATACTGTTCGCGCTCACCGCCCAGGGGTTGCAGATCGCGAAGCTCGAGCGCGGCGCCTCGCCCAAGCTTTCGCCCCTCGCGAGCTACCCGGCCCCCGCGGCGTTCGATTACGGGGTCCTCGGGGACTTCGTGCTCCTGGCCCGCGGAGCCGGTGGCCTCGAGGTCGTCGACGTCTCTAACCCGGCCGCGCCGCGGCGCGTGGGGGTGTACTCCGACACGTCGGCGTGGATCGAGGTCCGGGCCGGTGGTGGCGCGTTCTTCGCCCGCGCCACGACGGGCCTCTTCTACCGGGTCAGCCTGATCGACCCGGCCGCGCCGACCCTCACGCAGACCTCCTTTGGGGTGACCGTGGGTGCGAGCGGGAACGGCGTGTTCGTCGCGCCGCCCAGCGGCGGGTTGTCCGTCTTCGGGGTGGGCAGCGACGGGGCGAGCGCGTCGTCCGCCTACATGCCGACCCAGGGGGCCATCTCCGCCGCGGTCCTCGACGGGGACCTCATCGTCGCAGCGAACGGCGCGACGGTTCAGGTCGGCGGGATGCCGACGCCGACCTCGAACTACTCGAACACCGGGACGGTCTCCCTCCCTGCCGGCGCCCGCGCCCTCGCGGTCGACCACGGGACGGCGTACGTCGCGTGCGCGGACGGCCTCCTCCGCGTCGTGGACTACCGCGATCCGGTCGCGCCTCGCATCGTCGCCACCGAGGCGCTGGACGCGAGCGACGTCGCCGTGAGCGCGGGGCTGCTCCTCGCCGCGACGTCGGCCGGGGTCGAGCTTCGCCCGCTCCCCGCGGGGACGGACGCGCTACCGGCGCGCCTCGGGGCCGTGACGCTGTCCGACCGTCCGCTCGGGCTCACGGCGTTCCGCCGCGGCGTCCTCGCCGCGACCAACACGTTCGGCGTGTCGCGCGTGGATGTCGCGGATCCGACGGTCCCGACCCAGTCGGCCAAGGTGATCGGTGCTACCCCCTCCAGCGTGCAGCAGGTGGAGCACGTCGGCCGCGACGTCTACTACGTCGAGAGCGGCAGGCTGTGGGTGACCGCCGAGCAGGCGACCGGGACCGGGAGCTCTGCGTTCTACGAGGGCTACAAGTCCAACGAGAACGCCAACCTGGCGGGCCTCGGGGCCGTTTCGCGCTTCCACCTCTCCCCGCGGCGGCTCTGGGCCGTCGCCGGCTCCGCGGGCCTTGTGAAGACCGCCGTGCTCCCGGCGGTCACCGGGGGGGCATCGCTGTCCCTCGGCACCACCGCCTACGACATCGCGGGCGACGCGGACCGGGCAGTGGTCGCCCTCGGCGCCTCTGGCCTCGGGGTGGTCACGGTCGACTCCTCCGGCGCTCTCGTGCAGGCAGGCGCGGCGCAGGTGCCGGCGACCGCGGTCGCGCTCGCGGGCTCGCTCGCGGTGGTCGGCAGTGACGCCGGCCTCGTCACCTTCGACGTCTCCTACCCGAACGCGCCCGCCGCGATCGCGTCGGTGTCGACGGCGGGTCCCGTGCAGCGGATCCGCCTCGCCGGCCGCCTCGCGGTCGTGAGCGAGCTCTCGGCCGTCGAGCTGTGGGATCTCTCGGATCCCGCCGCGCCGGCGCTGCGCGCCGTCCTCTCCGGCACCCAGGCCCGCGACGCGGTGGTCGTGGCGGGCGGTCTCCTCGCGGTGGCGGACTCCACCGACGTCGCGGTGTACCCGCTGCCGGCGTCGGCGGCGGCGGCGCTCCCTGCCGT
>JAHWYA010000308.1 GCA_020028115.1 Anaeromyxobacter sp. | reverse complement strand
TTCTCGGGATAAACGTCCCTCGGTGAACGCAGCCGCCTCGGCCCTCCTGCTGCTCCTCGCCGCCCCCGGCGTCGCGCGTGCGCTCGCCGCGGACCCGGCGTCCGCGAGCACCACCGCCGACGCCGCCCCGGAGCCCGCGAAGGAGCCCGCACAGGAGGCCGCCCCTGCGCCCCAGCAGAAGGCGGCCCGGCCGAACGGGATCGACGAGGGCGAGGAGAACTGGCTCGACGTCGGCCACGCGTTCATCGAGCACCGGGTCTTCGCCCCGGTACTCCGCATCGACCGGTTCTTCTCGGACGAGCGCGACCTCGAGCCCGAGCGGGCGCGCTCCTTCCTCCGCTGGCGGCAGGAGCTCCGGATGGCGGAGCACCTCGGCACGCCGAGCTACACGACCACGGTCAGCGCGAACCTGAAGCTCCCCGGGCTGAACAAGCAGCTCCGCCGGGTCCGCGTCGAGATCGTCGGCCAGACGCGCGACGCCTTCACGAACCTCTTCCCCGGCGACCGCGCGGGCGACCGGACCGGCGCCGGCGACACCGGCGCCGCCGGCGGCGCCGACACGAACTTCGGGACCGCCGACGCCGGGCTCGGCTACCGGCTCTTCGAGACCGTGCGATCCGGCCTCGCGACCCACGGCGACCTCGGCGCGGGGGTGATGCTGCAGCTCCCGCCCGGCGCCTACGGCCGCGCCCGGCTCCGGTTCGTCGAGCCCCTCGGGAGGAGGGTCCTCGCCCGGCAGGCGCTGACCGGCTTCTGGCGGACGGACACCCTCTTCGGCTCGACGGCGAGCGCCGAGCTCGAGCGTCCCTTCGCGCGTACCGCGCTCGTCCGGCTCGCCGGGTCGACGACCCTCACGCAGCGTAGCCAGGGTTTCGGGTGGGACGGCGATCTGTCGGTGCTCGGCACGCTCCGGTCGCGGATCGGCGCGCAGCTCGGCTTCTCCATCTTCGGCGCGACGAAGGCGCCGGTGGAGGTCGACACCTACCGCTTCTACCTGCGGCTCCGGCGCGACGTTTACCGCCGCTGGCTCTTCCTCGAGCTCGGCCCGGAGCACGGCTGGCCCTGGACGCCCGAGCGGGGGCGCCACGCCATCTGGGCGGTCGCGCTCCGGCTCGAGGTCCAGTTCCAGGGGAACGAGGCGCCGCGGGTGCCCGAGCCGGACGGACCACCCGAGCCGGCGGACCCGAAGACCTCGCGGGAAACGCCGCGGCGTTCGCCCGCACCGTTGCCCGCTCCCCCTGCGGCGGGATAGCGTCCGCTCCGAGGGGTGCAATGACCGATCGGCTGCGCATCGCGATCAACACGGGCGGCGGCGACGCGCCCGGCCTGAACGCCGTCATCTACGCGGTCACGATGGCCGCCCACCGGCGTGGCTGGGAGGTCTACGGCATCCAGTCCGGGTATGCCGGCCTGCTCGACACGTCGAAGATGGCGCCGCTGACGCCCGAGCGCGTCTCCGGGATCGTGCCGTACGGCGGGACGATCCTCGGGACCACGAACCGCGGCGACCCTTTCCACCGCCCGGTGCCCGGGGTCCCCGGCGAGTTCCGCGACGAGTCGGGCGTCATCGTCGAGAACTTCCGCCGCCTCGGCTTCGACGTCCTCGTCGCGGTCGGGGGCGACGGGAGCCTCTCCATCGCGCACAAGCTCTCGCAGAAGGGGATCCCGGTCGTCGGGGTCCCGAAGACGATCGACAACGACCTCGCGGGGACGCTCCAGACGTTCGGCTTCGACACCGCGGTCTCCACCGCCACCGACGCGCTCGACAAGCTCGGCTCCACCGCCGCCTCCCACGAGCGCGTCATGGTGGTCGAGGTCATGGGGCGGTACGCCGGCTGGATCGCGCTCAACAGCGGCGCCTCCGGGTCCGCCGACGCGATCCTCATCCCGGAGGTCCCCTTCGAAATCGACAAGGTCTGCGCGCGCATCGCGGAGAACGAGCGCCACGGGAAGCGCTGGGGGATCGTGGTGGTCGCGGAGGGCGCGACGCCGAAGGGCGGCGCGATGGTGACGCGCGCGCCGGCCGCGGACGGCCGGACCGAGGTCATCCTAGGCGGCATCGCCGAGCAGGTCGCGGCGGAGATCACCCGCCGCACCGGGAAGGAGACCCGCTCGCTCGTGCTCGGTCACCTGCAGCGCGGCGGCTCCCCGACGACGTTCGACCGCCTCCTCGCGCTGCGCTTCGGCGCGGCGGCGATCCGGCTCATCGCGGAGGGGCACCGGAACGTGATGGTCGCCTTCCGGCCGCCGGAGATGGTCGCGGTCCCCATCCCCGACGTCATCTCGAAGACGAAGAAGGTCCCCGTCGACTCCGACACGATCCTGACGTGCCGGGACATGGGCATCAGCTTCGGGGATTGATAGTCAGCGCGTCGACGTGGACGTGGACGTGGACTACCCCTTCCTCAACACCCCCAGCGCCCTCCTGAAATCCGCCGGGATCGGCGCCTCGAACCGCAGCCTCTTCCCCGTCCGCGGGTGATCGAACGCGAGCCGCGCGGCGTGGAGCGCCTGCCTCCCGAGCGCGGCCGCCGCCCGCGCCGCGAGCCCCTCGGGAGCCCGCGCCTCGCGCCGCGCCCCGCCGTAGGCCTCGTCGCCGAGGAGCGGGTGTCCCGCCTCGGAGAGGTGGACGCGGATCTGGTGCGTCCGCCCGGTGTGGAGGGTCACCTCCGCGAGCGTCGCGGCAGCGCCGAAGCGCTCCACGGTGCGCCACTCCGTCAGCGCCCGCCGCGCCGCGGTCTTCAGCTTCCCGGTGTACCGGGTCCGGTCGCGCGGGTGCCGGCCGTAGGGGGTGTCGAGCCGGCCGGTGTCGGCGAGCGCGCCGTGGCAGAGCGCGAGGTAGACCTTCTCGACGGTCCGCCCCTTCCACTGCGCCTGCAGCGCCACGAGCGCCGCCTCGCTCCTGGCGACGACGAGGCACCCGGAGGTGTCCTTGTCAAGCCTGTGGACCAATCCCAACCGGGGGGACGCGATGAGGCTGCGCCCCCCCGGAACCCCCGGTCGCTCCCACCGCCCGAGGAGCGCGTTCACGACCGTGGAGTGCGGGCTCCCGCGGGCGGGGTGGACGACCATGCCCGCCGCCTTGTCCAGCACGACGAGGTCCGCGTCCTCGTACAGGACCGCGAGCGGCAGGTCCTGGGGGACCGCGCCGGACGGCTCGGGCGCCTCCAGGACGACCTCCACCGGCTCGCCGCCGCGCAGCCGGGCGGCGGCCTTCGCGGCCCGCCCGGCGAGCCGGACCCGCCCCTCCTCGACGAGGCGCCGGACGCGCGAGCGGGTGAGATCGGGCGCGAGCCTCGCCAGGGCGACGTCGAGCCGCTCGCCTGCGAGCTGCGGGGGGACTACGAAGGATCGGACCTCGGGGGCGCTCACGAGGCGGGCGCCGTGGCGCTACCAGATCCTCGACTTCACGTGCCCCTTCGACTTCAGGATCACGTCGATGATCGCGCGGTCGTAGAAGTTCGTCCGCGTGTAGAGCTCCGGATTGACGCGGGAGCGGTACAGCTCGCGGCCTTCCTCGAGCTCGTCCTTCAGGGCGTCGAAGAAGTTGTCCTGCTCGATCCCGCGGACGATCTTCTCCTCGTTGTAGAGGGACACGTCCGAGCAGATGGCACGGGCGAGGCGCATCGCGGCCTCGGGTGCGTCGATCAGCGCCATGGACGGATGCTAGTGGACCGCCGGGGGCGGGTCAACGAACCGCCCGCCGGATCGAGCGATCAGCGCGGCTTGCCCTGCGCCGCGGCGGCGGCCCGCTCGAGGTAGGCGCGCGCGACCTTCTGCCCGTCGAGCCGCAGCTCGCGGGCGAGGGCGAGCAGGATGCCGCGCAGGTACACCGGCGCCGGCAGCGAGGAGAAGCGCTCCGCCTCGATGTTGTCGACGTGGTGCCGCGTCACCTTCGTGCGCTCGGCGATCTGCTGCAGCGTGATCCCGCGCGCCTCGCGCACCCGGCGCAGCGCCTCCCCCGTCCACGCGGCGCCCTCGGGCATCGGGACGTCGGGGACCTGGGCGGCAGGCGGGGC
>JAHWYA010000307.1 GCA_020028115.1 Anaeromyxobacter sp. | reverse complement strand
CGGACCGGGCGAGGGCCGCTTCCCCGAGCTGCTCCTGCCCACGCTCGAGCGCGACGACATCGAGGGCTACGTCCGCGGCTGGATCGACGCGAGCCTCGCCCCGCGCTCGCCCCCGCTCCTCCTGTCGCGGGACGCGGCGCTCCTGCTCGCGCTCCGCTCCGAGGGCGCGGTCGACCGCATCGACCACCTCTGCGAGAACATGCTCGTCCTCGCCGCGTCGGAGCGGCGGCGGACGCTCTGCTCCTGGCACGCCTGGGCCGCGTCGGACCACGAGCGCTGGGCCACCAGGGCCCCGCCGGCGCTGCCGGAGCGGCCCCCCGGGTGGCCTCCGCCCGAGGTCGCCGACGTCCTCGACGTCTGCCGGCGCGGCGCAGGCATGCCGCCGTGGCCCCGCATCGCGGGGCGGAAGGAGTGACGATGGACCCGAGAACCGGCGAGGAGGCGCACCATGGCTGACCTGGCGTCGACCGCGAGGATCCCGAACGTCGCGAGCGCGGTCCTGGGCGATCTCGCGGGCGGGTTCCACGACGCGATCCGCGAGGGCGACGGCGAGGCCGTCGCCTCCGTCGCCGCGTTCGTGGCGAGCTCGCTCGCGCGCGCGGGGGAAGAGCTCGGCCTCGGGGCGGTGCGCCGCGTCGCGATCGTGGGGGAGCAGCGCGCGGTCGTGGTGGCGCTGTCCGGCGGGGTGGTCGTGACGGTCCGGGTCGAGCCCCCTGGGGCGCTCGGCGCGGTGGAGAAGGCGCTGGACGCGTCGATCGGACGGGGAGGTTAGCGGCATGGATGCCATCTTGCAGTCGCTCATGGATCTCTCCGGCGTGACGGCCGTGCTGGTGTTCGACCCCGGGGGGCAGCTCCTCGGGCACCGCGGCCACGCCGTGTACGACGAGGGGCTCTGCGCCCAGGTGAGCGGCGCGCTCGCGAAGGCGCTCGACGCCGTGCAGCTCCAGCAGGAGGACTGGGAGACCGTCACGGCGCAGTACGCCGACGGCAAGATCGTCCTCCGCCGCGTCCTCGCGACGGACCGGACGAACGTCCTCGCGGTGGTCGCCGACGGGACGCTCAACGTCTCCTTCGCGACGGTCGCGCTCCGCGTCGCCGCCGGGAAGCTGAAGCGGCTCCTCGAGGGCGGCGCCTCGTCCTCGAGCGCCGGCCTCGGGAGCTCCGCGGCCGCCGCGCGCTCGGGGCCGGGGACGAGCCAGACCTCCCCGGCGGACTCGCGGCCGACCCTGGCGGCGTCCGGGCTCAGCTGGTCGAAGATCTCGAACGTCGGCCTGTCCCGGGTGTCGGTGGCCGATCCGGCGTCGGGCGCGTTCCTCGGGCGCTGCGCGAAGGAGCTCGCGCAGTACGTCGGCCCCATCGCCAAGGTCTACGTCGAGGAGGCGGTCCGGCGCGTCGTCCCCGACGCCCCGTTCGCGATGGCGCAGGCGAGGCCGCTGGTGGAGGACCTCGCCGCACAGATCGAGGACGCGGACGACCGGGCCGCGTTCCAGAAGTCACTCGCGAAGTAGGGCGGCAGCCGCCGCTCGAAACCACGCAGCACGGACGGAGGTGCACCGATGTCCCTCGTTTCCACGGTCCGGCGGAGCCTCGGCCTCAAGGTGTCGCTGAAGCTCGCCGTCCTCGTGATCGCGCTCACCGCGATCGCGGCCGCGATCATCGTGAGGAGCCAGACGCAGCAGATGGAGGAGCTGACCCTCGAGAAGGCCCAGGTCGCCGCCGCCATCGGCGCGCGGCAGTACGGCGACTTCTTCGACAACGCCATCGACGGCGGGCTCGCCACCGTCGCCGATGTGTTCGACCGGAACTACGTCGAGATCAAGGGGTACGACTTCAAGGACAAGCCCAAGTACCACACCCGCTACGACGCGCTGACCGACAAGGCCGTGCTCGTCTTCCAGGACAAGTTCCTCGACCAGCAGGACTTCATGTACGCCGTGGGCGTGGACGAGAACGGCTACCTCCCCACCCACAACACGCGGTTCCAGAACCCGGTGACCGGCGATCCGGCGAAGGACCTCGCCGGCAACCGCACGAAGCGGATCTTCGCGGACGAGGTCGGCATCAAGGCCGCGAAGAACAAGGAGCCCTCGCTCGTCCAGGTGTACCAGCGCGACACCGGCGAGACGATGTGGGACGTCTCCTCGCCGATCTTCGTTAAGGGCAAGCACTGGGGCGGCTTTCGCGTCGCGGTCTCGATGCAGCGGATCGAGTCGCGGCAGCGGCACCTCCTCCTCGCCCTCGCCGCCATCTTCGGCCTGTTCACCCTCGTGACCATCGGCGCGATGTTCCTCCTCGTGCACGGCGCGATGCGCCCCGTCGTCACGCTCACCGAGGCGGCGAACCAGATCGGGCTCGGCGAGGCCCTCGACGTGCCGATCAAGCCGGGGAGCGAGGACGAGATCGGGCAGCTCACGAAGACCATCGACCGGCTGCGCCTGTCCATGAAGGCGGCCATGCAGCGGCTCGGCCACTAGGAGGACGCCATGATCCGGATCCCACACCGCACCGCCCTCGCCCTCCTCCTCGCCGCGGCGCTCGCGCCCGCGGCGGCCGCCGCCCAGGGCCAGACCGTCAAGGTCGGCGGCGTCGTCCCCGTCGACGCGCTGAGCACGCAGGAGCGGGAGATGCTCGGCGTCGCGACCGAGTTCGCCCGCCGGACGACCGAGACGATCGACCGGTGGCTCGCCGCGAAGGAGGTCACCCCCGAGCGGCTCTTCAGCTTCCTGTACTACCCCGTCCCGAACACCGACCCGCCCAAGTTCACGACCGACTACGACCGCCTCTCCGACCGCGAGGGGCCGGGCGGCTTCGTGGAGATCCAGGAGTCGGTCTACAACCGCGCCCCGAACGTCATCGTCTACACGGTGACGGTCGACAAGCACGGCTACCTGCCGACCCACAACAAGCGCTACTCGATGCCGCTCACCGGGAACCTCGCGAGCGACCTCGTGAACAACCGGACCAAGCGGATCTTCAACGATCGGACGGGGCTCGCGGCGGCGCAGAACACCGCGCCGTTCCTCATCCAGAACTACCAGCGCGACACCGGCGAGACGATGGCGGACCTGTCCGTGCCCATCTTCGTGCTGGGGAAGCACTGGGGCGCGATCCGGATCGGGTACCGGCGCGTCGAGACCGCGTCGGCGCGGTAGATCGAGGCGCCGTGAGCTCCTGGAGCTGCCCGCACCAGGTCGACGACCTCTGCCGGAAGGTGAAGGGGGCGTACTGCCGTCCCGGGATGCGCGGCTGCGTGCTCGCGGGCAAGATCGCGTTCCAGGACGGCGTCGTCCCCCGCCCGGTGTGGCCGGCGGGCGCCGACCCGCGCGACCGCGCCGAGGCCGAGGCGGCCCTCGCGGCGAGCGAGGGAGAGGAGGGCTGAGCGTCCTCGTTCGTCCCGAGGCGCCCCATGGGCAGGATGGCAGGACGCCCGCGGCGCATCCCACCTGGGGTCACCCGCGCCCGTCCGGCCGCTCCGGAGCGTGCGGCGCATGGCCGTTATAGCGAGATCGCTATCTGAGGCGAACTGCCACTCCCGCCTTCCGTGGACATGACCCTCTCGACCTTCCGTTCTATCGTCGCTTCAGCGCTCGGAACGGCCGGGCGCCACGAGGGACAGGGGTGGACGACATGGACGGCAAGACGGGCGCGCGCGCGGCCCCCTCCGGACGGGAAGCACCGGCGGCGACGCCGACGGGCTTCCAGGGCGCCGTCGGAAGCCTGCCGCTCGTCGACCTGCTCCAGGTCTGGTCGCTGAACGGGTTCTCCGGGCTCGTGACGGTGACGTCGCTCGGGGTCGCCGGCCGCATCTACTTCGTCGACGGCGCCATCGTCCACGCGGAGGCGGACGGCCATGTCGGAGAGGCCGCCGTGACCACCATCATCGGGTGGCCGCAGGGGACCTTCGAGCTCTACCCGAACACCGCCACGCTCTCGCGGACCATCGAGAAGAGCGTGAGCCACCTCCTCCTCGACGCGCACCGCGTCCTCGACGAATGAGGCCGGGCGCCGCCGCCCCCCGC